>DATMML010000031.1 GCA_035570235.1 Vicinamibacteria bacterium
ATCAGCCCGTCATCAATCTTTGATGCCTCTGGAAAGACCGCGAGGGCGTTTCCTTCCAATGGATCCTCAGTGAAGACATCGACCACCAGATACCGGTGGGCATGGGGAGCACTCACGGTGCCCTTGACGGATGGGGCCGACACCCGCTCTCGACCCTTGATACTATCGGCGCCCAGCTCCGGCGTCTTTCTTCCTGCCTTCATGGCGCCTCCCTCCTTGGGGCAGTGTAACATCGTTACTTGGCGAACTGTCTATAGTTATCACGCGCCAGCAGGATCGCGAATGCTCCTTGGTGCCCACGGACGCCTGCCGTCGTGTCTCCCCTGACTCCCCGTCTTAACACTTTACCGCGAGAGTCGTTCCATGTTAGCCTACTTCGGTAGTTAGCTAACTGTCGATGGCTTCAATGGATTGAACCAATCCATGCTGTGAGGCACGATGTCAGTGTACGACAAGCTCAGGGCGCTCGAGATCACGCTTCCAGAGCCAACGCCGCCGGTGGGAGCTTTTGTGCCTTCTGTGCGCAGCGGGAATTTGGCTTTCGTGTCTGGCCACATCGCCTACATGAACGGAACACCCTGGGTCGGCCAGCTTGGGGCAAGCCTTACGACGGCGGAGGGTAAAGCGGCGGCTCGGAGGGTCGCGATCGACCTGGTGGGCACGCTACAAACCGAAGTGGGCGACCTAAACCAGATCAAGCGTATCGTTAAGCTGATGGTTCTCGTCAACAGCGCCCCATCATTCACGGAGCAGCACCTCGTCGCCAACGGCGCTTCCGAGCTCTTCCAAGAGGTGTTTGGAGACACTGGGACGCACGTTCGCAGTGCCTTCGGGGTAGCTCAGGTTCCGTTCGGATCGTGCGTCGAAATAGAGATTGTCGTGGAACTTCATTGAGCATGTAGGCTGTTAATCGATAGAGGTTCGCGTGAGCGTCCGCTACCCTAGGTCGAGGAAACCGAGAGGCAAAGGGAGACGCAACCCATGCAGATTCTCAATGCCATTGGAAATACTTCGATAGTTCGACTGTCCAAGGTCGTTCCACCCAAATGCGCGGACGTCCTCGTCAAGCTGGAGTGGGAAAACCCCACGGGCAGCATGAAGGACCGGATGGCTCTGGGCGTGATCGCAAAGGCGGAAGAAGACGGTCGTCTGAGGCCCGAAGACACAGTCGTCGAATACACTGGTGGCAGCACGGGGACGTCGCTTGCCCTGGTCTGCGCCGCCAAAGGCTACCGCATCCAGATCGTCACCTCCGATGCCTTCAGCCAGCAGAAACGGGATCACATGGCCGCCCTCGGTTCGGAGCTGACGCTCGTCCCAAGCCAGGGAGGCTTCACCACCAAGGAACTCATCCTGGAAATGATCGAGACGGCCCGTAAATTGAGCCAGCGTCCCCACACCTACTGGGTCGACCAGCTCAGCAACCAGGACACCATAGCGGGCTACTACCCGCTCGGCGAGGAGATCTGGAGCCAAACGAATGGCGAGATCAAGGCCTTCGTTCAGGCGGTGGGCACGGCGGCCTCCTCGCGCGGGGTCGCCACGGTGCTTAAGCGTCACCGGCCGGACGTCAAGATCGTCGCCGTCGAACCGGCAGAGTCCCCGGTGTTGTCGGGAGGTCGGGCAGGGGGCCACAAGATCGAAGGAATCGGGATTGGCCGCATTCCTCCCCTCTGGGAGCCGGTTCTCATAGACGACATCCTTTCCGTCAGCACGGCCGACGCCGAGCACATGGCGAGGCGCCTGGCGAGGGAGGAGGCCATCTTTGCCGGGACGTCTTCCGGCGCCAACGCCGTCGCCGCGATACGAGTAGCGGAGCAGCTGGGGCCGGGTGCCAAGGTGGTCACGCTGATGATTGACTCTGGCCTGAAATACTTGAGCACCGATATGTACAAGAGCAGATGAAACGCGCTCTCGATCCAAGAGCGGGACGGATGCAAACCACATCGGAGCTGCCTAGTGTTCCTGCCTCTCAGAGACACAGCACCGGCACTGAAAGGATGCGCTACAAATGATGGCGACGGGTGAGCCGGCCAGGGGTTGGACCGTCGTGCCCATCGACCGACGGGCGATCGAAAGGGTGTACGAGGTCATCAAGCCCCACATCCGGGTGACGCCCGTGCTGGTCGTCGACGGCAGAGACTTCGCCCTCTCGTCGTTCCCCCTGACGGTCAAGCTGGAGCAGCTTCAGCATGCGGGGTCGTTCAAGACCCGAGGCGCGTTCACGAACTTGCTGCTCCGCGCTATCCCCGATGCTGGCGTCGTCGCCGCCTCGGGAGGCAATCATGGCGCGGCCGTCGCGTATGCGGCCATGCGGCGTGGCATCCCAGCCAAGATTTTCGTCCCTACCGTGTCTTCTCCCGCCAAGATCGCACGCATCCGCGCATGCGGCGCCGCTCTGTCCGTGGTGGGCGAGCGCTATGCCGACGCGCTCGCGGCGAGCGAGACCTGGTCCGCACAGACGGGCGCTCTGCCGGTGCACGCGTTTGACCAGGTGGAGACGTTGCTTGGCCAAGGGACGGTCGGGCTGGAGTTGAGCGAGCAGGCTCCTGGTCTGGACACGATCCTGGTGCCGGTCGGGGGAGGAGGACTGATCGGGGGGATCGCATCGTGGTACGCGGGGCGGACGCGAATCGTCGGGGTGGAACCGGAGGGCGCCCCGACCTTGAGCGCGGCGCTCCAGGCGGGCCGGCCTGTCGACGCGGCCACCGGCAGCGTCGCTGCCGACTCACTCGCGCCGCGTCGTGTCGGTGACCTGACCTTCCCAATCGCACAGGCTCACGTTGAAAGCGTGGTCCTGGTGAGCGACGACGCGATTCGTCTCGCCCAGCGGGCGCTTTGGGATGTGGCCCGAATCGTCGCCGAGCCGGGGGGTGCAGCAGCATTTGCGGCCTTGCAGTCCGGGGCTTACAAACCGAGAGTGAGGGAGCGAGTCGGGATCATCATCAGTGGCGGCAATGCGCACCTGGACTTCCCCGCATCGCTCACGGGCCCGCCGCCGCCCGACTCGCGCCCTTAGAGGGTCTTGGGGATGAAGCTGTCGCGCAAGAGCCTAGACGGCGCGCGGGAGTGCGTCTGTCGTGGGCAACGCCGAGCGACAAGCGGCTTCAATGCGGGAGGCCATCGAGATTGCCGGTGGGATCCGCCCATCCGATGAAGGTCGCGCCCGTCACGCTCCGCGGACGCACGGTTCGCCTTGAGCCTATGGCGATCGATCACGTGGAGAGCCTCTGTCGGGTCGGCTTGGAGCCTGATCTGTGGCGCTGGATCCCCACACCCGTGACCACCGCGGAGGAGATGCTGGCCTACGTCACGACCGCCCTCGCGGAGCAACGCCGAGGCGTCTCCCTCCCTTTCGTTATCTTGGAGCAAAGCCGCAACCTGATCATCGGAACCACCCGTTACGCCAACATCGAGCCGTCCGATCGTCGGCTCGAGATCGGGTGGACGTGGCTCACATCGGCCCATCAGAGAACCGGCGCCAACACCGAGGCCAAACTCCTGCTTCTGACCCATGCCTTCGAGGTCCTCGGCGCCATTCGCGTGGAGTTCAAGACTGACGCACTGAACGAGGCGTCCCGTGGGGCGATCCGACGGCTTGGCGCCGTTGAAGAGGGTACCCTTCGCAAGCACAGGATCACCGCTTCAGGACGGGTTCGGGACACGGTCTACTTCTCAGTTGTCGACTCGGAGTGGCCGGCGGTCAAGGCGAGGCTCGCCCTCCTCCTCAGGTGAGGTCTTTGCCTCGTAGCGGTGTCTTGCCGAGCCCGAAAAGCCTAAGTCTCGGTGATTCGGGTGTCCCACCGATGGGAAGGCGACTTCGCCGGCCGCGTCACTGCGGCGTGACACCTTCCACGATAAATATGCGGCTCTTCGCTGCGCTCTGCCTGATCGGCTTGATCACCTCGTAGGCTGGCGAGTCATACCACTCGTGCGCTTTCGCTACGCTGTCGAAAGCGATTATCACAATGCCCTTTGGCGGTTCGCCCTCAAGAGGCTGGGGCTTGCCGCCGCGAACGACGTAGTGGTGACTGAAGGGAGCCAGGGTTTCGGGCACTTTCTCCCCGTATTTCCGCATGGTCGGAGGGTCCGTTACCTCGAGTTCCGCGATGAAGTAGGCTGGAGGAACCCTTGCATCCTGCGCATGAATCACCTTGGCTCCAACAACGCCAGCCGAAACGCCAGCCAGCACGGCCAGCGCCAACTTGCAGCTCGTCTTCATGTGTTCATTCTCCCCACTGTGTCTTGGCGAACCAGACACAGCCACGAACATCGGCGCTGGTGTTATCATACTTAGGGAGTTGCCTAACCCTAGAATGATTTCGATGCTGGCGATCCGGGCTCTCGCGAATGAGCGCAGGCTTCAGATCCTTGAGTGGTTAAAGAACCCGACAAAGCACTTCCCCCCGCAAGTCGACGGCGATCTGGTTAAAGACGGGGTTTGTGGTGCTTTGATTGCGCGCAAGCTTCGGGTGAGTCAACCGACTACGAGCGAACACATGAAGATTCTGTGTCAAGCCGGGCTGACCCGCCCCAAGCGAATCAAGAAATGGACCTTCTACAAGCGTGACGAGGCCAGGATCCGGCAAATCAAGAGAGTCATTCTGGCGAAGGTATAGGGCGGAACAAGGACCCATGCCGCCAGTGCCCACCAGCCGGAAGAATGCCCCGCACTATGTTTGGGGAGACAATTGCGACGGATGGCATTTGCTGCAGGATGCGAAGCTGAGCGTGATTGAGGAGCGCATGCCCCCCGGCGCTTCCGAGGTACGTCACCTCCACAGGAACGCCCAGCAGTTCTTCTTTATCTTGTCAGGCCAAGCCACCATGGAAGCAAGTGGTGAGCGGATTGTCCTGTTGGCCGGGCAGGGTCTCGCCATTCCGCCGGGTACGCCCCACCAATTTCGGAATCATTCCGAAGAACCTGTCACCTTCTTGGTGATCTCGCAGCCTCGAAGTCACGGCGACAGGGTCACCGCCTAGGGCAACAAGGGAAAGCGCCCCTGGAGCCTGGCTTGTCTCGCCAACCTGGGATGCGCCCGTCCTGAGGCGACGGCGTCGGCGGGATGTTAGGGAATCCCTCTGCGCCCGCACGTCAGCCTCCGGCATAGTAGCCCTTGCGCGCCCGCGCCGTCGCAGCCTGGCGATCGACCTCGACCCGAATGGTTCGCCAGCCGCTCTTTCCCTCCGGAGGCTCGTAGCCGAGCAAGTACCGGTGCCGCAGGGTGATCGCGATGGCCTCGACCGCTCCCTTGAGCCGCCCGGCTCCGGGCGTGTCGCTATCGGGGGTGTAGTGTTCGGCACCCTTGAGAATCTCGGCCCGGCCGCCAGTCTCGTCTGCGAGAGCAACCAGCGGTTTGGCGTCGAAGCCCTCCCGCGGCTTCCTCGCACGTCCCCGCCCGCCACTTCGGCCGCTTCCCCCCGGCCAGCTGCCCCCACCTCCCCCCGGCCAGCCTCGACCCGGGCCTCCCCCGCCAGGCCGACTTGGCATGCGCGACAGGTCCCTCAACTGGCTACCGCTGTCGAGGCCGATCGAGAAGACGGGCACCTCTGACCGACGGGCGAGCTCAAGAAGCGCCTCGAAGGAGGTGGAGCTCGCCGTATCCACGCCGTCGGTCACGAGAACTACCGCCTTGCTCTCCGCGGGACTCTTAGCCACGCGCTGGATCGCCGTGAAAGCTGCGTCGTAGAGCGCCGTCCCTCCGCCGGCCTCCATCCTGTCCAGGACGCTCCCCAGAAGATCCCGATCGGATGTGAAGTCCTGGACTACATGTACCTCACTGTTGAATGTGATCACGAGGATCTCGTCGGTGGGCTCGAGGAGGTCGATGAAGTGCTTGAGAGCAGCCTCCACCTGACCCATCTTGCTCTCCATGCTCCCGCTCGTGTCGAGGGCCAACGCGATTCGCAAGGGCCGCCGCTCGCCGCTGAAGAGTGTGATGTCTTGCCGCCTTCCCTCCTCCGAAACCCGGAAGTCCGCGCTGCGTAGCCCCATCAGGGGCTCCCCGTTTTTGTCGAGAACCGAAACGGGCACGCGCACGGTGCGGGCGGCGGCAGCGAAGGTGGGCTGGGGGGAGCTGCGGGCCGCGGGCGGGCCTGGCGGTGGGGCCTCCCGGGAGGGTGTTGGCGTGGTGGATGAGGGAGCGGGAGTCGGAGCATTGTCTGTTGGGGCGGCACGGCGCAAGGCCACGACGAGCGTCTCGCTTGCACCGGCCTCGCGTACGGCGGCTTCGCGCGGCCAGTCGAGGAGCTCCCCGAAACCCCGCTCCCGAAGCTCCGCCAGGATGGTGTGCTCGCTGATGCCCGCCTTCAGGAAGCGGACGATGTCCGCGGTGAGGAGCGGTGCCTCGCCGCGGGCGCCCTCCGCCACCGTCAGGAGAAGAAGGACGGCGAGGATCCGTCTCCCGACTGCGCCCGGCCCGGAGCTGCGGTGGTGTTGCGACATGGGGTTCCTCACTCTTCCGGGTCGGTTGCGCGCGACGGCTCTGCCGTCCTCGGCGGAGACAATACCTGGCCGCGATCGAGGACACCCTTCCGGCCCGGACCTAGCGTGGCCGAACTCCGGCTTTCCCACTGAATCGGCCTCGGAGTGAAACACCCAGGTTTCGCGCGCTTCCCTCCATCCGGAAGGTCACCGTATCCTGGCTGCCCCTGAGCAGGATCCGTGCCCAGTCAGCCGTCCGCTCGTTGACCCGCCCACACGCGAGTTCCAGTGTCCCCTCACTGACCAGATCGTGGGTGGCGCTTGGGCAGTCCACTGGTGATTCTCATGAGCTGCCTTTTGGGGCTGTAGAAGCCTCTGCTTATCTTCTTAATTTAGTGGCAGTTAGGGGGTTCGGAACAGCTGGCTTGTTTGAGTCCCCCGGAGTCTTGATGAAACGGGACTGTCGCCCGCCTGACTCGGGATTGTCGTGACCTTGACCGAGGCTGGACGCCGACAAGGGAGGCTGCCATGGGAGAACGGACCATCGTGGGATCCCTCGAAGCTGAAGAACACGACCCAGACGACTTGGATACGGAGGGATGGGAATCGCATCCTCCGGACCTGGACGACGACGAACGCGATGAAGACGAAGAGGAGGACGACCTAGCCGACTGATTTCCCCCCACGGCGATATGGCGAACCTGGCCATAGCGGGGACGCCCGCGCCAGCAGCCCTTCGAGGTGCCGCTCGACCGCCGCATCAGGGCCCGGCCGCCGCCCCATGCGGTAGAGCAGGACGTCGGTGCGGTCGAGCCGGCGCAGATTCTCGAGGTGCCGGGTACCGATCGAGCCCGCACCCGCGATCACGAGGGCCCCGACGCCAGGCGAGGATCGGGCCTCGCGACGTTCCGGTACCTTGTGCAGCAGGATCGCGTGGTCGAGGGACCCGCCAACGGCGAGCCGGCGTGGGCGGCGCGTACGAACGAGTCGGTCCGCGGTGCTGGCCATCCCCAGAAAGCTAAGGGGCCGCCGTTTCGTGGCTTCTACAGAGAGGCGACGGACACATGGCCCGCCCCGCGTTATGGAGAGGTCACGCCACCATCACGCATGCATCACCGCGTCAGCCCTGCGCGTTGGTCGGCCTCGGCACGCGGCCACGGGTCGGTGGCGGCAAAGCGAGGGATCGCTGCGCACGCCGGCGTCATCGTCTTCCACGTGCCCGGGACCAGCCCCTTGTGGCATGATCGATGCCTGACTGGGAGGGAACCGACGAGAGAATCTCCCGAGCTCGTCCGCAGCACAGCCTCGGAAGGATGTGCAAGGTGAGGCCTCGAAGGCTGCTTTTCGGGCTGATGGGGCTCGCTGTCTTCCTGGCGGCAACGAATGGGTCGCGCCACTCGTGGGCCCAGAACGCCTCCGCCCCGACCTTCCCGTCCGGCACTGAACTCATCACCGTGGATGCCGTGGTGGTCGACAACAAGGGTAGCCCGGTCATTGGCCTGACCAAGGACGACTTCCTTCTGCAGGAGGACGGCCAGCCTCAGGAGATCGCCAACTTTGAAGTGATCTCGCTGCCGGGGCCCGGCGAGGGGCCGGTCACCGCTCCTGCCCCGACTCCGCCATCGCCCCCGCGCATCGCGACCAGCGCTCGGTCGGCCGCGAGAGGGACGACCTTCCTCGTCGTCGTCGACGACATCCACCTCACCAGCAGCGAGGCTGCGCAGGCGCGAACGACGCTCGAGCGTTTCTTGCGGGTGTCGGTGAACGATGGTGACCGGACTACGATCGTCACAACAGGAAACGGCGCTGCCTGGAATGGCGCACTGCCTGAGGATCGGGATGACCTCCTTGCCTTTGTCCGTGGTGTCCAGGGTCGTAACACGGGCCCGGCCACGCCGCTCATGACAGAGTACGAGGCTCTGCGGATCGCCGTTTACAACGACGCCCTGTTTCTACGACGTGTCATCGGCCGTTATCACAACCAAGGGGCTTGCGCCGCGCCCCCGTCCCCCTGCGATGCTCTGGTCCGGGGGGATGCACAAACGAACCAGGCTCACAGCCAGGGATTAAGGGAAGCGTCGCTTTCGGCCATTGACCGAGCGGTTGCGGGGCTGGCCCAACTGCCTGGCCGAAAGGCAGTCCTCCTGCTGAGCGAGGGGTTCATTCACGACGACGCGCCCGAAGATCCGTACCACCACGTTGTGATTGCCGCCCAAAGGGCGAATGCGGCAATTTATTTCATCGACGTAGGCGGCCTGAGGGCGCTTCCGGCGTCCGCCTCGGCCGAGGCGGCCAGGGACGTGGGGCTGAATCCCCCCCAAGGGGCCGAGGCAGGTGAGGCCCGGGAAAAGGCTATGGGCGCCCTGAACCCACGGCTGAATCCACCCCGTCAAGCCTTTGAATCTGAGGCCCTGCAGGAGGCCACGGATACCAAGGACTTAGTCGCCCACGAGCGATTCACACGCGAGGTGACGGTTGGAGTCGAGACGATGGCCGACGAAACGGGTGGCTTCATTGTTCGGAACACCAACGACCTGGCCGGCTGGCTCAACCGCATCTCCACGGAATCGCGCAGCTACTACCTCCTCGGCTATCACCCAACCGGAGCGAAGGCAGGCTTCCGGAAGATCGACCTGAAGGTGAAGCGTCCCGGTGTCCACGTCCGGGCCCGTAGGGGTTACTACGCAACGGGGACCGGAGCCAAGGGGGCGCAGCCGCTAGGCTCCGCGTCGGGCACCGTCGCCGGAGGGTCGGCCCCGCACAACGAGGTGCCGCTGCGCCTGGCCATCTACACCCTCGAGCCGGGAGCCGAGCAGAAGACCCGCGTCGTGGCCGTGACCGAGATCGACGTCTCCGGACTTGCCTCCGCAGAGAGCGAGGGCCAGCGTCCGGCTCAGCTCGACGTTAGGCTCGAGGCCATCCCGCGCGACGGCGGCACCGGCCAGGGGCGTCGCCTTTCGATCGAGGCCGAGCCCCCTCGCGGAGCAGAGACGCCCGCCACCGGCTTGTGGCGCCCGTTGCGGCTGGACCTCGCCTTGCCGCCCGGTGTCTACCAGGTGCGCGCCACGGTGGCTGATACGGCGAGCGGAAGGTCGGGTGCCGCGTCCCAGCGCATCGTGGTCCCGGATCCCTCGGCGTTCCACCTCTCCACGCCCATCCTTTCCGCGGTCGCGAACCCGGCGCCGGAGGGGGGCGGCCAGCCGGTCCCGACACCCGTGGCCCACGACCGCTTCTCGTCCGCGGAGGGCCAACAGCTCTTCTGCGCGTTCCAGGTCTTCGGCGCGGCCAAGGATGCTTCGAGCGGCCACTATGACGTCTCGCATCGCTTCGTGCTCAGGAATCGCGAGGGCCAGACGCTCGCGGCGCCAGATCCGAGACCGCTGGCCTTCTCCACGAGCGGTCAGTCGCAGCAGGTCCTCGTGCTACCCCTCGCCAAGCTGCGGGCTGACGACTACAAACTCACGCTCACGGTCGAGGACCGCGTGGCCGGCAAGAAGGAGGAGCTGGTCGTGCCCTTCACGGCCGAAGACGCTCCCGTCGCCGCTCGGGCGACGCCACCGCC
>DATMML010000032.1 GCA_035570235.1 Vicinamibacteria bacterium
AGGATGGCCAGGCGAGCGTAGGCCTGGGAGTTCCGTGGGAAGTCCTGGATCTCTTGCCCGAAAGCTGCTTCCGCTTCTTCGTAGCGGCTCATGCGGGCCAGGGCATCTCCCCTCAGAAACTGGAGGTCGAGAAGGGGGGACGCCCCGGTCTCTCGGATCAGGCGCGCCCCCGCGTCCAGGGTGGCCAGGGCCTGCACGAACTTGCCCCGCCGGATCTGAACCTCGGCCAGGACCACGGTGCGGTTCCGCTCCGCGACGGGGTCGCCGATCGCCAACTCGGCCTCCTGCTCTGCGCGGGCAAGGTCGTCCCGCGAAAGGGCCGCGCGGGCGAGCAGCTCATGGCCGAGCGCGGGTTGCGTCTTGGAAGCGATCTTCGCGTTCAGCTCCGCCTCGTCCAGTTTGCCCATCTCCAGGCACACGCGAGCGAGGGCAACCGACACGGGTCCGGCTAGGGAGGGAGCCGATCGGAGGGCGTCTTTGTAGGCCTCGTAGGCCTCCCCGAAGCGGCCCAGGCGGGCGAGGGTCTCGGCCAGCTCGTACCGCGCGTCGAAGAGAGCCGGAAAGCGCGCGAGTATCTCGCGGAACGCCGCCACCGCCTGGTCGTCGTGAGCATCGGCGGCGAGTCGAAAGGCAGCCTTCAAGTCTTGGAGGACATGGATGCTGTCCCGCGGGTCGGGCAGGGGGCCGGTGGCATTGACGGCCCCGCTCAGGTAACCCAGGGCGGTCAGCTTCACGAGCTCCGTGCTATCAACTTCGCCCGGCCCCGCCAGCACGGCGGGATAGCCGGCCAGCTCCGTCGCCATGGCCCGCGCCACCGCGCCCGCCTGAATTTCATTCAGCTCCCCGGGGTCCCGGACCACGTCGTACAGCTCGCGCTTGCGCCCCTCGACGTACTGGTAGCGATCGTCGATCAGAGAGCGAAGGTCGCTCCAGCCGAGGTGAATCCGCCCATAGAAGGTCTCGCCGTAGATATGCTCCGGCTTGCGGGAGCGATCGAGCAGGGACTGTCCGCGAAGCCCGCCCGGCGTGGAGAGGGCGAGGAGGCTGGTCACGGTGGGAACGACGTCAATCAGCTGGACGGGCGCGGCCAGGCTGGTCCCCGCTCGCTGCCCACCCGGCAGCTTGAGGAGCAGGGGAACCTGGAGGGCCCAGCGATAGAGCAGAATGCCGTGCTCCTGCTCTCCATGCTCGCCCAGGCCTTCGCCGTGGTCGGAGACGAGGATCACCAGGGCCCGGTCGTAGACCCCAGCCCGCCGCAACTCCTCCAGAAAGTCGCCTACGATCTGATCCGCAGTCGCGATCTCGCCGTCGTAGGCCAACGGGTAACGACTCTTGAACGGCTCCGGCGGCTCGTAGGGAGCGTGGGGCTCGTAGACGTGGAAGAAGAGGAAAAACGGCCCGTCCTTGACCCGCTGCAGCCACTTCGAGGCCAGGGCGGCGGTCTGGCCTCCCCGCCGTTGGGCCTGGCTCGCGGCTTGGCTTCCCTCCGGCGCCTCGATCCGATCCTCGTAGAAATCGAAGGAGGCCCCGATGCCGGTGGCGCCGCGTAAGACGTAGGCAGAGACAGCGCCGCCCGTGGCGTACCCCTGGGCCTTGAGCAGCGTCGCCAGAGTGGGATGCGCCTTCGAGTCGAGGCGATAGCCCAGGTTGTCGCGCACGCCGTGCTCGAAGGGAAGGAGGCCGGTCAGGAGCGATACGTGGGAGGGCAAGGTCAGCGGGGCGTGGCTATAGGCGTGCTCGAAGAGGATGGAGTCCTTCCGCAGCCGATCCAGATGGGGTGTCTCCACCGCCCGGTAGCCATAGGCGGGAAGATGATCGGATCTCAGGGTGTCGATGGAGATTAGGACGAGCGGGGCCTTGGGGAAGGTCGACGTCCCGCTCTTCCCCGAGCACCCCAAGGCAGCGAGGATCAGAGCGAGAACGGGGGCGCGCCTTGAGTTCACCCCGGAATTATAGGGCGCCGGCTTGGGCTCACTGGAGACGGCCCACGGGGGGGCGGGCATTGAGACTGCGATCCCAACCCTGCGCACTGTCGCTTGACACATGTCTCGTGCCGATCCGCGACTCATCCCGAAAGCAGGTGTCGAGAGTCCGGCAACTGGGCGACGCCAGGGCTCCAGTGGTCGGCGGAGGTCCGGGGCTTGCATGGATTCCCTCGCCCTGCGAGCTTTCGAGAGACGAGGTCTCGCTCCCACGCGAAATCCATGTGCTTGGAGTCTGGTAAGGGACTGACGGGCTGAGCCTCGAGCTTCCTCCCTAGAAAGGCACTACTTCTGCAGTGCTTCTGACGTCCGAGGCAGCCGAAGTCCAAGCCGCTGATTGAGAACGGCGCTCCTACGTGGCCGTGACCATAGCGATCCCGAGCTTTGCCCTCGATAGCTGATTCTTAAATCACTATTCAAATCATTGAAGTATCAAGTGAGCAATATCCAAGGAACTGAACATATCAAAATCTCGCACTGGCGGTTTAACATCATATGCTTCAGTTAATTAGGGACTCACAGATGCTGCTCCTTGTGGAGACTGCCGTCCAGCCTCTAAGGTGTGCTCCGCGCAACTCATTGTGCCAAATAAGAATAGGGCGGACGGCATGAGTTCTGCTTTTTGAACGCCTCATTGCCCAAGCAGAGTTCGGCCGCAAG
>DATMML010000033.1 GCA_035570235.1 Vicinamibacteria bacterium
GGCCTTAACCTCCACCACCCCCTCGCCCACCTCCAGCACGGAGATGTCGAAGGTGCCGCCCCCGAAGTCGTACACCGCGATCGTCTCGTCCTTCTTCTTGTCCAGGCCGTAGGCGAGGGCGGCCGCGGTGGGCTCGTTCACGATCCGCGGGACCTCGAGCCCGGCGATCTTGCCCGCGTCCTTGGTGGCCTGGCGCTGGGAGTCGTTGAAGTAGGCCGGCACCGTGATCACGGCCTTCGTCACCTTCTCGCCCAGGTGGTGCTCCGCCGCCTCCTTCATCTTCTGGAGGATCATGGCCGAGATCTCGGGAGGGGAGAACAGCTTGCCGTCGATGGACACGCGGACATCCCCGTTGGGCGCCTCCACCACCTTGTAGGGGACCATCTTGTTCTCCTCCGTCACCTCGGAGAACTTCCGGCCCATGAAGCGCTTGATGGAGAAGATCGTGTTCTCGGGGTTCGTCACCGCCTGTCGCTTCGCCACCTGGCCTACGAGGCGCTCGCCGCTCTTCGAGAAGGCCACCACCGACGGCGTCGTCCGACCCCCTTCGGGGTTGGTGAGGACGACCGGGTTGTCGCCCTCCATGACCGCCACCACCGAGTTCGTCGTCCCGAGGTCAATGCCAATGATCTTGCTCAAGAGAAACCCTCCCCAACTCAAAGACTATGGGTTGAGTGCCAAAATGTCAACTCATTTGCGCGCATATGGTTTATCAGTTTGATTCTGTTGAGGTTAGCTTGACATTTGGCAGGTCGGAGCTAACATGGGGACGTGGTGGCGACGTTCGAATACCGGGGGGACGCGCTTCACTCCTCGGGCCCCAGCCCAACCCTCGCCGCGGCCTCCGCGGCCCTTCCCGCCGGGGCCTACACCAGCCTCCGCACCTATGGGGGCCGCCGGGTCCTGCGCCTCGCCCAGCATGTCCGCCGGCTCGAGGAGTCCCTCCCCGGCGACTCCCCTTCCCTCCCGGAGTCCACCGTCCGCGCGGCCGTGACCGCCGCGCTCGAGGCGACCGGGCACCCCGAGTCGCGGCTGCGTCTGACCTACGCGCCGCCCCGTCTGTTCGTCTCCGTCGAGCCCTACGAGCCTCTGCCGGAGGCCTTCTACCGCGCCGGCGTCGCCTGCGCGACCCTTGGCCTACGTCGCGACAACCCCCGCGCCAAGGACACCCGCTTCATCGCGACCGCCGCCGAGGCCTACCGCGCGCTCCCCCCCGGCGTGCAGGAGGGCCTGATGCTGGGAGAGAGCGGGACGATCCTGGAGGGGCTCTCCAGCAACTTCTTCGCCATCACAGGGGGCGAGCTCCGCACCGAGGAGGAGCGGGTCCTCCACGGGGTGACCCGGGCCCTGGTCCTGGAGGTCGCGCGGGGGGTCCTGCCCCTCGTCCTCCGGCCCGTGCGCGTCGATCAGCTGGCCGAAGTGGACGAGTGCTTCATCACCAGCGTGTCGCGCGAGATCCTGCCCGTGGTGACGATCGACGGCCACGCCATCGGGGGGGGAGGGCCGGGGGCGGTGACCCGCGATCTGATGGGACGCTGGTCGACTCTTGTCCAGCGCGAGGCGGAAGAGCTCCTCTAGGAGCCCCGATTCCCCGGGCAAAGGGGCAATCAGGAGGAGGTCTCGGCCCACTTCCCCTGGCCCTCGAAGACCCGCAGCACGAAGGGGAAGCCCATCCTCTCCTTGAGCTCGCGGGCGAGCAGCTCGCAGATGTTCTCGACCGAGGGGTACTCCAGGAAGTCGTTCCAATGGCGGTGATCGTAGCGCTGGAGCACGGACCTTATGTGGGCCTTAAGGTCGGCAAAGTCCACGAGCATCCCCCCGCTCTTCTCGCCCTCGATGACCACCTCCACCTTGTAGGTGTGGCCGTGAAGCTGGCCGCACTTGGGGTGGCCGGGCAGAAAGTGGGCGCAGTCCATGTGCTCGGTCACGCCCAGCCGCATCAGGTGAGCGTACTGCTTAAGGGCAGGCGACTCAAACCTGGCTGCGGGCGCGGTCCGCGCGGTAACGGCGGGGTGTCGGATCGCGGCCGGTGCGGATGGCCTCCGCCACCCAGCGCGCAGCCAGAAGCGCGTAACCGTGGCCCAGGCTCCCGTAGCCGACGGCGGCGGCGGCAGGCAGGCCGGGCAGCAGGCCGATTGAGGGGAATCCATCGGGGGATGCGTCCAAGGCGACGCTCTCCCGGGCGCCCGGGGAGGGCAACACGGGGAGGCGCCCGGGCTTTGGCCCTTTGTCTTCGGCCTTGGTCCCCCCCAAAAGGACCATCCGCAAACCGTCGCTTCCCAGCCGCCAGGCGCGGCCGCCTCCGGACGTCCGCGCCGGGGTGGGCAGGTGAGCCCCCGGCTCAGGCTCCAGGGCCAGGCGCTCCCCCTCTTGGGCCACGATTCGACCTTCCAGGAGGGGGACCAGGCTGGGCGCCGCGCCGCCCAAGGCCAGAATCGCCCAGGGGGCGTGAACGCGGCCGCCCGCGGTGACCGCCTCCGCTCCCGAGGTGGTGAGGGCGAGCTCCCGGACGGGGCTTCCCTCGTGAAAAACGGCACCCCCCTCCGTGGCCGCGCCGGCCAGAGCTTGGACCAGCCGCCGGCTGTCGATCTCACCCTCCTCCGCCGCCCAGTAGGCGGCGGAG
>DATMML010000034.1 GCA_035570235.1 Vicinamibacteria bacterium
GTGCTCGGTTTGTGCGGTGAGCGCGAAGCCGGGGAGGGGAGCGGCCTGGAGGACGGTCGAGGAGAGGATCGCCACTGCCAGGGTGGCCGCTGTCTTCTTCAGTGCGCTCATGCCGTACTAACAGAGCAACACCGAGACCGCCTCGTAACATACTTAGAATCAGTAACTTATGAATAGTTCCCCTTCGGGATCCGGGCATTCTTCCCGATAAGTAGATCGCCTTTCGGTGCGGAAGTCATTGATCTAGTTGGAGTTCGGGGAGGGCCGGGAAGGCAGTTCGCCATCGGGAAGGGAACCCCAGGCCCGCAGGCGTAGGGCGGCCGGGGGGTCTTGGGGCTGCGTCTAGATCTTGGCCGGAGCGAACAATGCTGCAGGAGCTGGCCCTAAATGGCACGAGAATCTCGGTAGAGCGCGTCGGCGCGGGCGCCGGCATCGTGCTCCTCCACGCCGGCGCCATGGACAGCCGCATGTGGGGGCCGCAGATGGCACCCCTCGCCGCCGAGCGGACGGTCGTTCGCTACGATCTTCGAGGGTACGGGGCCTCGGGGCGCCCCACCGGTCCCTACTCCGACGCCGAGGATCTCCTCGCCCTCCTGGACGCCCTCGGTCTCGAGCAGCCCACCTTGGTGGGGTTGTCGCTCGGAGGCCGTGTGGCCCTCGACTTCTGCCTACTGCACCCAGGCCGGGTGGGCCAGCTTGTCCTGGCTTCCTCGGGCCCCAGTGGCCTCGTGCCGTCCGAGAGCCTCCGCCAAGCGGGGCGAGCACTCTTCGAAGCATTCAAGTTGGGGCCCGAGGCCGCGGTCGAGGAGTACTTGGCTCTCCCCATGCTGGCGCGCGCCGTGGCTCGTCCCCAACTTCGCGAGAGCCTCAGGAGCTGGATCGCCGACAACATCCAGAGCCTCACGACAGCGGCCTGGGTTCGGACGCTGGAGCCTCCGGCGATCGAGCGCTTGGAGACGGTCTCCCCTCCCACTCTGGTCCTATACGGTGATCAAGACGTCCCTGAGATCCGCGAGATCGCGGAGCTGATGGCGCACCGGATCCCTCGGGCGCGCCTCCTCGTCCTGGAGGGTTCGGGGCACATGCTGAACCTCGAGAAGCCCGAGGAGTTCAATCGCATGGTCTTGGAATTCCTCAGCGAGGCCACCACCTAAAGTCCGGCCGCAAGACCTGCTTCGGCGGGCACTGAAGGTCTTCCGACCCAATCGAAGGCATGCTGAAGCGCTCCACGCCTGCGGGCTCGGAGCTGGGGCCGGCCCCTGCAGGGCCGGCCACGATGCCGAGAGCGGTCGGCGGAAATCCGCTGCGACTGTTGGAGTCGGGCAAGACTCCCAGAGCCGGTAGGGAACCTTGCCTCAGTAGAGACAGGGCTAGAAGCAAGCACTGCGCGTAAGTTGCTCTCGGCCAGCGGCTTCACTCTTTGGAGTCGTGGGCACGAACCGTGCTCATCATACGGGCGAGGAGTGATGATGATGGCCTGGCTACTCGAGCCCAAGCGCGCCCAGCTCACCGGATCCCTTTCACATGTTTCGGTGGTGCAGGTGCTCCGCGCGGCCCTCGTTCGTGCCCTCAGTGGGCACCTCGTGTTTACGCGGGGCGACGAGAGTATCAGTCTGCGCTTCATCTCCGGGCAGGTCGTGAGCGGCTCTTCGGAGCCCGTGCCCGGACGCCTGGGGGAGGTCCTCGTGCGGTCCGGCGTCCTCGAGCGTGCCCAACTGGATCCGGCCTTGACCCGGGCGGGCGGGCAGGACCGATGCCTGGGGCCTGTTCTGGTCGAGCAAGGGCTTGTGACCCGGGAGCAGGTCGAAGAGGCCCTTCGGCTTCAGGTGTGTTCGGTCCTTTCTGAGGCGCTGTCTTGGAGCCGCGGCTCCTTCCGGTTCGACCTTGGCGACGGCTCCGTACAACCCCTCGAGGAGGTCTCGCTCCGTATGAGCACGGCCCAGCTGATCCTCCAGGCCGTTAACGCTCTGGAGGACGCCTCGTCCATCCGCGACGCCCTCGGTGACCCCAATCGCCTCGTGAGCTCGGTCAAGAACCCTCCTGTGCGGCTGGAGGAGTTGACTCTGAGCCCTGGCGACGCCTTCGTACTCTCTCGGGCCGACGGCAATGCGACTGCTCGCGAATTGCTCGAGATCACGCCGCTACCACCAGAGACGGTGGAGAAGAGTCTCCTGGCCCTCCTCTCCCTCGGGGTCGTGGAGTATCGCTCTCCGCATTCGCACCGGCCCTCTCCCCGGCCGGGTCCGACGAGCCAGACCGTCGCGCGGCCGCAAGAAACGATGGGAGAGGCGATCCCCGGGCGACCGGCCGAACAGAGGCCGCGTCGATTGCAGGGAATTGACTCGATCTTCATCGGAATCAGCCACAAGAGCCACCACGACGTGCTGGGAGTCGGCCCGGGTGCAAGCGTGGACGAGATCCGAAAGGCCTACCAGCGTCTCGCCACGCGGTTCCATCCGGACGCCGTGGGCGACGCCCCTCCCGAAGAGGCGGCAAAGGCCAAGGCCATCTTCATGCGCGTGTCTGAGGCCTACGGCGCCCTTCGCTCCGCCCTGCCGCGTATGAGCCCGGCTCCGCGGCCCCTTGCGGGAAGGCCTCCCCACAACCCGGCGCCGGTTCCCTCTGCCGGGCCCAGCGCCGAACCCCAGCCCGCCCCCGAACGTTCGACCGACGAGAGCCTGCACCTGGCCGAGGAAGCTCTCGCCGAGCGCCCCTGGGAAGCTCTCGGGATCCTCGAGAGCCTGGTCCCGAGCACCACGGGGGCGATCCGATCCCGCGCCCGGTTGTTGCGGGCGCGGGCCATGCTGAAGAGCCCCGCTTCGCTGAGGGCTGCTGAAGTCGAGCTGCGGGAGATCGTGGAGGAGAATCCAAACTGCGCCGACGCCTGGCTGGTGTTGGGTGGCTTCTATAAGGACCGCGGCCTCGGCGTGCGGGCGGCCTCGATGTTTCGCAAGGTGCTTGAGATCCGGCCGGGCAATCCCCGCGCCACCGCCGAGCTTCTGGCGTCTTCCGGATCCGAGGGCGCCTCCCGACGCTCCTCGGGCCTCAGGGTGGCCGAGGCCTAAGTCTCACCAGCCGGGCGTCTGCGGGACGGCTGAAAGAGGCCGCGCCCGGCTCGGTGGGGGAGTCGCTCCCCACAATCTCGGCTGCTAGAATGGCGCGCCAAGGGAAGACCGATGCCTCCCACGCCCACCAACGGCAAGATCTGCTACCTCGAGATGCCCGCCCGCGACGTGGAACGCTCGGCCGATTTCTACGGAGCGCTTGACCGAACGCGACGCCCGGCAGCCGGTTGCGACCAGCAGAGGCTGCCCAAGGCTATCGGACCTGCCTCGGCGTCGGTTAGTGGTACCGTGGCATCCTGACTCGCCCACATGACGGGCGCTACGGCCAGGAG
>DATMML010000035.1 GCA_035570235.1 Vicinamibacteria bacterium
AGGTGTCCTCGAAGGTGGTTCACGATAACCAACTGATCTGCGTCGAGGACCTGAACGTATCCGGAATGCTGCGTAACCGCCACCTGTCCAGGGCTTTAGCGGACGGGGCGCTCGCCGAGCTGCAGCGGCAGCTCGAGTACAAAGCCCTCTGGTATGGGCGGACCTTCGTGCGTGTGAGTAGGTGGTTTCCGAGCACGAAGCGCTGCTCGGCCTGCGGCTTCGTAGTGGAGAAGCTACCTCTATCCGCGAGGAGGTGGACGTGCCCAGAGTGCGGGATTGAGCATGACCGCGACGTGAACGCGGCCATCAACATCCGGCAAGAGGGGCTGAGGATTTTGGAACTACCGCGAGGTCCGCGGGAAGTCATGCGCGTGGAGGGCGAAACCCCCCTGGCGGGGCGGCGCGTGCCGCTCACGTCGGGACGCCTAGGGAAGCGTGAATCGCAGGAGTCCGAGGCCCGGGCTAAATGCTAAACCCGGGCCGAGACTCAAAGGACGCGAAGACCGAACTCGATCCGTGCCCCAGATGCTTGACACCGTTGCCGCGACTGGGCATCATTTCTGAGACCTTAATGCGGCTGCCCTTATTCTCGGGAGGCCAGGTGATGGCCAAGCAGTGCACTCGGTTGGTGTCCCTGATGTCGGCGGCGCTCCTGACGTTGTCGCAGCCCGGAGTCTGCCTCGCCGGCACCATACCCTCAAAGGCTACCGACTCCTCGGGCACGTCTTCCCGCCAGGCAGACCTTGCGCAGTTGCGGGACGCCGTCGCGCGCAGCGAGGTAGGCAAGGCCCTATCCGCGCGAGGCCTGCTGCCTAACGAAGTCGAGAAACGTCTGGCCCAGCTTTCCGACGAAGATCTGCGCTCGCTCGCCTCCCACGTCAATCAGATCCAGGCCGCCGGAGACGTGCCCCGCTACATCTGGGTGCTCCTCGCGGTCGCCATCGTGGTCTGGATTCTGGTGACCCTGTTCTGAGACGGCCCCTCGCCGGGGTCTTCCTCCTCGGGACGCTCTGCGGCTGTGTGACGCTTCCTCCGCGCTCGCGCCCGCCTAGCCCAAACGCTCAGGTACTGGATCAGGTTCCGATTCGGGCCTTCGACGCCGATCGCTGCGGCCCCGGCAGCCTCTCCCTAGTGCTGAATTCGTACGGCGACATGGTCTCGGAGGCCCAGCTAGGAGCCGACCTGCCCAAGGCTCCCGGGGGGGGCGTGCTCTCCGTCGATCTGCTGCTCGCCGCCCGCCAGCGTGGTTTTGACGCCTCCCTGGTGCCGGGCGACGGTGAGACGATCAGCAAGGAAATCGCGGAGAAGCACCCTTCGATCCTGATGTTGAAGCTGCTTGATGTGCCGGGAGAGCGAAGGGACATCTACCACTATGTAGTTGTAGACGGCTTCGATCCTGGTCGTCGGCTCTTCCGCGTGCAGTTTGGCGATGGGAAGGTCCGCTGGACCTCCCTGGCGCGCCTGGAACGGGCTTGGCGAGGCACCAGTCACGCCTTGCTGCTCGTCCGTCCGCGACGGGAGCTGGGCCTCGAGCTCCGACGCGCGGTTGAGCTAGAGGGTGTGGAGCGCTGGACTGAGGCCGCGGCCCGGTATCGCGCGATCATCGCCGCCTGGCCCAACGCCGCTCAGGCCTGGGTCAACCTCGGAAACGTCGAAGCGCGACTCGACCGCTTTGAGGAGTCAGAGCAAGCCTACCGCAGGGCCCTCGTCCTGTCGCCAGATCTGGCCGACGCTCTCAATAACCTCGCCTGGCTCCTGCTGCGGGGAGGCGCCCGGCTCGAGGAGGCCGAGGAGCTGGCGCTCGCGGCCACGCGGGAGGCCGGACCCGATCAGCCGGTGGCCTTCGACACGCTCGGCCGGATCCAACTCGCACGGGGTCGATGCGCCGACGCGCAAAAGACCTTTACCTCCGCCCTGGTGGGAGTGGGCCCCGCTCCCGTGGGAGCTCGAGCCGATCTTCTCGAAGGGCTGGGCCGGGCGCACTGGGCTTGCGGCCGCGCCGAGGAAGCCCGGTCTAGCTTCTTGGAGGCGCTGGATGCCGGCCCCACGACGGAGAGGAGCCGGGCTATCCAAGCCGCCCTCCTTGCCTTGGGGCGACCCTAGCCCAGGCTACTTACTCCCAACCGCGCTACCCCACCGCGCTCAGCGTGGGCGGCGTCCGGCCAGCGCCCCGTCGATGGAGAAGAGACCGCCTCCCTTGATCATCAGCGCGAGCATGATGGCGAGAGCGAGGATGTGGTACTCGAAGCCCTCACCGGCTTGGCTGCCACTCCAGTTCATGAAGAACCCGTTTCGCGCATGGACGAGGAGCGCCCCCACCAACATCACGCAGCCCAACCCGAAAGCGGCCACGCGGGTCAAGAAGCCCACCACCAGGCCCAGGGATCCAAGGAATTCAGCGACGATGGCGAGGCCGGCGAAGACGGCGGGAATGCCGAGCCTCCCCGTAAAAGAACCCATCGTCGCCGCCAGCCCATGCCCGCCGAACCAACCCAGGACCTTTTGAGCGCCGTGCGGAAAGAAGACCACGCCCGCCAGAACCCGCAGAATCAGCAGGGCAACGTCGGGCTCCGTCCTCAAGAGTCGTTGCCGCATTCGCACCTCCTTCATTGCTGCCCGCGTCCCCCCATCCGGCCCTGGAGACGGAACTGGGTCGCGGCCCAGGGTCCACGGCGGTGGGTCGCTGGCGGGGAACGAGTCGTTCGACGCTTCGTCGACAATGACGTCGGAGCGATCCTCCTCGGCCTCTCCATCTCCGCCACCGCCCCTCACTATTCGTCCTCCAGGGGAAGAAACCCGGTCGAGCGATCTCCAGCTCCGCGGTGAGCGGGGCACAGCGAGGCTAGAAAGTTCTCGCAGCTCATGACGTCCGCGTGCCGGGACTTCCAGTGCGCCTCGATTCCACCCCACCCACGGCCCTTGAAGACTTGCGCGCACTCGGGACACTGGCAGGGCCACATCCTCGGGATGCCTTTCCTACAAGAGGGGCACATCCCGGACTTCGCTTCCCGGTGCGCCCGGCACAGCGAGGCCCAGAATTCCTCGTAGGACATGACTCTCTCGTGCTTCGCCCGCCAATGCGCATCGATGCCGTCCCAGCCCGCCCCTCTGAAGACCCGGGCACACTCCGGACACCGCCGCCGACCCCGCTTGGGCAAGCCCTGACTACAGGCGAAGCACTTCCTCTGGGAAACCGCCAAAGATCCCTCGCGATGACCCAACTGTACCGGAAGTGAGAGTCTTTCGACATGGGCTGATCCTGGCCGGCGAGGCCCCGGGGCGACCGGCCTTACGAGCTACAAGTGGGCAGCCGGCAGTCCGCCGGGACCACGCGGGACCGGGGCTCCTGCGCACCCAGCCGATTTGCCTTCGAGTCTGGCCCGAAGATACAGTCGGCCATCATGTTGTCCATCGGCGCCACCGCGGCCCCCATCGACTTAATCGGGGTCCGCCAAGGCCAGACCCAGCGTTACCGGCTCGCCGACTACCAATCGCGCTGGCTCGTCCTGTTTTTTTATCCGGCCGACTTTTCCTTCATCTGCCCCACCGAGGTAACGGGGTTCCAGAAGCTGCTGCCCGAGTTCGGCGCCAGCGGCTGCGAGATCCTGGGCGTCAGCGTCGACCCGCCGGAGACGCACCTGGCTTGGGCCCGCGAACTCGGTGGAGTCGACTACCCCCTTCTCAGCGACACCGAGCGCACGGCTTGCCGGGCCTACGAGGTCGTGGATCCCCAGGACCAGCGTGCACTCCGCGCGAGTTTCATCATCGATGCGGGCGGCGTCATCGAGTACGCCATGGTCAGCCACCGCAACGTTGGGCGGAGCGTAGAGGAGACCCTTCGCGTATTGCGTGCCCTTCAGAGCGGCCGCGCCTGTCCGGCCGACTGGCGGCCGGGCGAGCCCACCGAGAAAAGGCCGTAGCGCTCAATGTCCGAGATTGCTTCAAAAAGAGGAGCCATCGAGCGCAAGGGGCGCATCCGCGAGGTCGTCTTCGGCGTGCAAGACGGCCTGCTGTCCACGCTCGGTTTCGTGGCGGGCCTGAACGGTGCCGGAGCGAACAGTCGACTGGTTCTCCTGGCCGGGCTGGTGGAGATGTTCGCGGGGGCGGTGTCGATGGCGGCCGGGGCCTACCTTTCCGGCAAGGCGGAAATCGAGGTCTACCAGCGCGAGATAGAAGAGGAGCGCCGGCGGTGGACGGTGGAGCCATACCTCGCCAGCGAGGAGCTACTCCAAGCCATGGTCGAGGAAGGGTTGCCCAAAGACAAGGCTTACCGAATCGTGAAGCTCCTCCAAGAGGGAGAGCAGAGTTTCCTGAAGACCTTTCAGGAGAAAGTGCTTGGACTCTCCGCCCTCGACCCCAGCGCACCCGTCACCTCCGCGCTCGTCATCGGTGTTTGGTTCGCCTTGGGGGCCTTGGTCCCCCTGGCGCCCTACATGTTCCTTGCTGCCTACCCCGCCCTGGGAGCGGCTCTAGTTCTCTCTGCTCTTGGGCTCTTCGGCATTGGTGCAGCCAAGGCCGTGCTCGCGGGCCGGAACCGATGGCGCTCGGGGCTCGAGTTCCTCAGCATCGCCGCTGGCGCCGCGGGCATCGGCTACTTATTTGGACTACTTCTGCCCGCCCATCCGTAGCTTGTGGCTGCGCGTTTCTCATCGGAGCGCTTGATCGAACGCGACCTCCGGCAGCCGATTGCCACCGAGCAAAGGCCGCCCAAGGCTGATATGGACCTGATTCGGCGTCGGTTCGTAGTAGCGTGGCATCCTGGCTCGCCCACTTGACGGGCGCTACGGCCGGGAGGGCCGGAAGTTAAGCACGTGGAAGTTCGAGACCCCCGCCGACGTCGGCGGCCGCCGCGGGAAGCGTGAACGGCATGTCGAGGACGCCGACTCCGACAACGTCCTCGGTTTGACTTCGAGGCCTGCCAAACATCGCGACAACCGTTCATCGGCTATTATGAGTGAATCGAGGACCGTGGGGTGGCGATGGCTTCACCAATTGTGACGAACTTCATGAAGCAACAGGGGTTCCCGGCGGAGCCGCCGGACGCTTGCAACATGCACTTTGCTGGACTCTACTTCCAGCCTCGAATCGTCTTCCCCCTCATCCTGGTGGGGATCACCCTGGGCTGGCTGGGGCTCCACCTCGTCGGCAGCGTCATCTTCCTCGTCCTAGCCGCGGTACTCTCGTGGAACGCGGGCCTGCCCCGGCTCAACCCCTTCGAGCTGGCCTACAACCGCTTCCGGGCTACGCCCCGCGGCATGCCCCACCTGGATCCTGCTCCCGGCCCCCGACGTTTCGCCCAAGGCATGGCCGCGACTCTTTTGCTGGGAGCGGCGATCGCCCTTCTGGTGGGAGCGCCGCTGGTCTCGGCGGTGTTGGAGGGGTTGCTGGTTGTGGCCTTCGCGGCGCTTCTCTTCGGCCGGTTCTGCCTCGGGGCCTACGTCTACCATCTCCTGCGGGGTCGCGCGGCTTTCGCCAATGCCACGCTCCCCTGGGCTCGAGGGTGACCGCGCCCCGAGGGAGTCCTGATCTTAGGTCCTCAGTCAAAGACCTTCTTGAACGGGTGTAGGAAGGTTCCCTTCACGACCCCACCAATGTCCACTTTGGGGTCGGCCAGCGTGGTCCCGACCTTGAAAGGCACGATCAACTCCCCCGTCTGGCTGTTTTCGAGCGAAGCTCTCACCATGGGGGGCACACCCTTCGCGAGGTCGCCCCGAAGAAAGGCCCGGCAGTCGGCTGAGAGGTCTCCGGCAAGGGTAAAGTAGCCGGAGCCGGTTATCCTCAAGTCCGGCCTCACCAGGACCAACCCCGTCAGGCCGACCCGCTGACCATTCAACTCAAGCTGAGCCCCCCCCGCCAAGTGCTCGACCCGCTTCAACTGGTTGAGGACGGGGGCGATGTTGAACAGGTTGATGTGCGGCAGATCCGCGCGTACCGCGAACCGATCCACTCTCAGCCGCCCCGTCCCGGCCAGGCTGGGCGCGAGTGGCGTAAGGCGGCCCCGGAAGGTCGCCTCCAGCCACGCTCTCCCCCCAAAGTGGTCGGAGTAGCCCAGCCCCCGCAGCGCGGAAAGAACGCTACTGCCCGAGACGGCCACCACCATTCTTTGCAGAGGCTGCGGGGGATCGAGAAGCAGTACCCCGCTCGCCTTCAACGTTCCCCCATGAACCGCCGCCTCCCGGACAACCAGCTCAAGCGCACCATTCCCCACCCGCAGGTCGCCCCTGAGATCCTGGATCACCAGATTCCCGACCCGCACCCGACCGCTTTCCAGGGTGCCGCTCACGGACAGGGAGTCGCCGGCGCCTGATTGGCTCAGAGCGGCCTCGACGGCGGTGAGGACCACCGTCCACCCGCTCAACTTGAACACGCGCACGACGCTTCGTCGCAGGACGATCCTTCGCGCGGGCAGGGGGAAGGCAATTTGTTCCGGCCGCCCGCCTTCTGGCCTGACCTCGACCTGGGCGTCCTCGAGGATGAGGCTCTTGAGAACGACCGTTCGCTCCCTCAGCAGCGGCCACCATTCCAGCGCGGCATAGGCGACAGGGGCGTGCAGCTTTTTGACGTTCGAGGATCCGTGAGACTCGAAGGCCACGCCCACGAGCTCGACCCGGAAGGGGTTACCCCCTATCGGCCCAAAGGACAAGGCGCCGTTACCGCTCCGCTCCAGCTCCCCTTTCAGCCAGGTTCTGAAGGCAGGCCGGGACACCACGAGCAGGTAGGCGCCCTCCGTCGTCGCCGCGGCCGCCACCACGGCCAACAGCAAGGACACCGGGCCGCTCCTCCGCACCATCGCGTGTGTGATACTCCATGATCGCGGGAGGATGTCAATCACATGCCTGGGCCTGATCAAAACAGCAAGGGAGGACCGAGAACAAAACCCGATGCTATCCCCCCGGTCGCCTTGGTCACCGGTGCCGGGGGGGCCATCGGACGCGCGATCACGGCTGCCCTGCGCGCCCGGGGCACGCAGGTGATCGCCACCGACCTGGCGCCGCCGGCCAGATTACCCACCGGGAGCGCGCCCGGACCGATGCCCCGAGCCTTGAAGCTCGACGTCACATCGGCGGCCGACGTGCGACGTGTGTTCGCGCGTGTCCTGAAGGAGTACGGCCGTCTCGACCTACTCGTGAACAACGCGGGGGCCGTCAGCCTCGCCCCCTTTGTCGAGCTGACGGAGCGGCAATGGGACGAAGCCTTCGCCGTAAACACCCGCGGTGTCTTCCTCTGCGCCCGGGCGGCAGCGCGCCACATGATCGCCCGGGGAAGCGGCGGGCGGATCGTCAACGTGAGCTCGATCGCCGCGCGAGTGGGCTTCCGTTTCCAGGCCCACTATTGCGCGGCCAAGGCAGCGGTGCTCGGCCTCACCAAGGCTCTCGCCCTAGAGCTCGCCCCCCACCACATCACCGTCAACGCTATCTGTCCCGGGGCCGTAGACACTCCCATGCTGGAGCAGGCCCTTAGGGAATCAAGCGTCCTGGCGGGACTGAGCGCGGCCGACTACCGGCGAATGGTCCTCTCCTCGATTCCCCTCGGCCGGCTCCAGACGCCCGAGGATGTGGGGAGCCTTGTCGCTTTCCTGGCCTCACCCGGCGCGTCCAACATGACCGGTGAAGCGATCAACCTGGATGGAGGCATCGTCAGGGACTAGCCGGCTAGTGCTCGTCTGGCCTCTTCCAGGGCCGCCCGGGCCCCACCGCTCGCCTGCCTTGCGCCTAGGCTTGTTCCACTCGAATGAACCAGGCGAGGCCCAACACCCACCCCACCCAGAAAAGCCAGGCCGGGAAATGCTCGGGGGTGCGAGCCTCTACGACGGCTCGTGACTCCGCCAGAAACGACGAGATCACGATGAGGCCGGCGAGGATCTCGACCGACCAGTCAAGGGGCCGGACCTGCCGGGCCCGATCCGCGGTCCAGTAGAGGTAGGTGCCTGCCCCCAGCAGGGCGAGCGAAACGACGCAGGGAGCCCACACGGGCCCGACCCAGGGGGCCGGGATGAGGAAGAGGACATCCCAGGTCCCTAGGCCCTCAGGCCAGCCGAGCACGATCTTTAGCGCCCCATAGTAGACGAGGTCCCAGATCCCGAAAAGGAGCAGGAAGGCCGCAAAACGCTCGAGGAAGTGGCGTCCTGCCAAGCGCGCGCCGGCAGCCAGGAGAAGAATGCTGGCCGCCTCACGGATGACTTCGACCGCCACGACACGGTCCCAGGTGATGAGCACGGGGAAATGGAAGCCGCTCGGATAGTAGAGCTGCCGCAGATACACAACAACCGAGGCCTCAAACCAACCCACGGCCAGGCCGAAGAGCCAGAGCCATACGTAGCGGCCGGTAGTCCCTTCCCGAACCGCGGATCCAGGTGCCATTGCCGAGCTCGTCTCCACCCCTCGATCTTCATCCCTTCGGCCGGGAAAACCAAGCGCCTCCCCCCAGGGCGCAGCCGCTCGAAACTCCATCGATGAAGCGTCTCTCATCTAGGCATGAGGGTCGAGGCAGCGAAAGCCTGGCTCCGCATCATCCAATCTGAACCGAGCCAGTGGATCTTGCGGCTCATATCGCGGCCCCCAGCATGCCGATCGGAGATCGGCCTGGTTTGCGACAATCCCTCCTGTAGGTGCCCGGATCCTGGTATCCTGGCCCCGCGGCGAGGAGGGGGCATGGCTCAGACGACGAGCAATCGACAAGCGGCGGCGAGGCTTTGGAGGCGGGGGACCATTGCCCTGACGGTGGTCCTCGCGACCGGCGCAGGGTGTCGCTCAGGGGCCCAAAAAGGCGGCCCCACGGCTCCCCGGCCTCCGGTGGACGTTCTCAAATCCTTTATCGGTCAAGACCGCGTTCTGCGCTATTACGGCAAAGAAAAGAGCGTATCCCTCAAGAAAAAGGACGTTGCCCGCCAAGGAGGAGACTGCGACGTCGCGGTTCACGTGGCGGACGGTGCATTCGAGAACGGGCGGGTGCGCCTAAGCCTCGAGGTCCTGGGTGAGCCCAATGTCTCGGGCCGGGCACGCCGGAAAGAGCGGTGCCGAACGGCCGCGCCCACCCTAAGCCTCACCGTCTCGGATTTCCAGTCCCAGGACCCTCCGGAGGAGGTCGCGGCTCGCGTCAGCCTCGTGCTTCCCGCGCCCGAGGCCTATCTGGCGGCCTACGGTATCCGCTTTGATCGGCCGGCGGTGGGCGAGGAAACCGCGGTGGCTTCCAAGGAGCCCGATGCGAGCGAGAGTGAGAGGCGGCTGGGACGCTCGGTCACGACGTGGCCGAAGGTGCTCCTCTCGGTGGAGCCGGTCCTTCGCGACCCCAACCGTAAGATCCATCAGCAAGGCGAGGTGGAGTTCGTCGCGGTCGTGGGCAGCGACGGCCGCCTGCGCAGTCCGGTGCTCAAGACCGGACTCGAGGAGAG
The DNA here is from genome assembly GCA_035570235.1 of Vicinamibacteria bacterium. Lineage (NCBI taxonomy): Bacteria > Pseudomonadati > Acidobacteriota > Vicinamibacteria > Vicinamibacteria bacterium. The sequence goes on from DATMML010000035.1 coordinate 9,392, forward strand.
GCACGAAGCCGTGGTGAAGCGGGCACTGGCCGCCTGGCGCCTTGATCCCGCCCGCCAGGGAGACAAGCCGGTGGCAGCCCGGATCTTGCTCCGGACCGCCCTCTTGATCGAGTAAGACCCGCACGGGCTTACCCCTCCTGAGAAGCACTCTTCCGCGGTGCGGGGGGCATTCTGCGGTCATCGTTCGTTGCTCTTGACCGTTGCCGGACAGTGGCGGCCAGGCTCCCAGGGCGCCACTCGTGTGCGTCGAACCTCCCCCGGTGGGCTGGCCCAGCAAGCCTAGCCGCGGCGCGGCTGAATAGGGCATCACGGCCTGTCCGGGACATCCCGACCCGGTTATGATGGTCGCCGAACCTTGGAGGAGAGCATGCCCAACAGCGCCCGCTGGCGCCTGAGCGTGATGATGTTTTTGGAGTACGTCATCTGGGGCTCGTGGCTGCCGCTGGTGGCCCTTTACCTGAAGGACTTCTTGCATTTCTCGGGGACCGATATCGGCTGGATCTTCGCGACCCAGGCGGTGGCCTCCGTCACGGCCGTGTTCGTGAGCGGCCAGATCGCGGATCGCTATCTCTCCACCGAGCGGTTCCTCTTCGTCAGCCACGTTGTCGGCGGCCTAGCCATGCTTGCTCTCCCCTTTCAAAAGACCTTCTGGCCGTTCTTCCTCACCATGCTCGTCCATATGCTGGTTTACGTTCCCACGCTCTCCCTCACTAACTCCATCTGTTTCCACCACTTGAAGGACTCCCAGAAGGAATTCGGGCGTGTGCGCCTCTGGGGGACGATCGGCTGGATCGCCGCCAGCTGGCCGTTCGTCTTCATCTTAAAAGGAAAGGAAGGGGCCGCCTTGGAATCGGCCCTCACCAGCATCTTCGTTGTCGCGGGCGGCGCCTCCTTGGCCCTCGCCGCGTTTTCCCTGCTCCTCCCTCCCACTCCCCCGTCGCGCGACGTCAAGAAGAGGAGTGCTCCCCTGGAGGCGATCCGACTCCTGGCTGTCCCGAGCGTTCTCGTGCTCTTCTTTGTCACCTTCATCGACGCGCTGGTCCATCAGTGCTATTTCATTTGGACGAGCCCGCTTCTCGCTGCCATCGGAGTCCCCGAGAACCTCATCATGCCCGCTATGAGCATCGGGCAGATCGCCGAGATCGCCACCATGGCCAGTTTGGGCTTTTTCCTCGCGCGGCTGGGCTGGCGCCGGACCATGGTCTTCGGAATCCTCGGCCACGTTGTCCGCTTCCTCATCTACGCCCTGGGCCGCCCGGCCTGGCTTGTCGTGGGCAGCAACATCGTTCACGGTTTCTGTTATGCCTTCTTCTTCGCGTCGGTCTACATCTTCGTTGATGAGCAGTTCCCCAAGGACGCCCGCGCAAGCGCCCAGGGCCTCTTCAACTTCCTGATCCTGGGCCTGGGGCCCTTCGCCGGGAGCCTGCTTTGGGGGACCCTGGGCGACGCTTTTCGTACGGCTGCCGGTGGGGTCGACTTCTCAAGGCTATTCCTCGTCCCCGCCTTGCTTGGGCTGGTCGCGGCCGCCCTTCTATTCCTCGGGTTCCACCCCACTCAGCCCATCCCGACCGGCAACACCAGCCCCGTTGTGGGCTGAGAAGCGGCCCCAAGGCGTGGGCGCGCCGTCCGGGGAAGGAGACCCCATGCCCCCCGGGGTGATAGAACGCGCGCGCATGCTCCTCCCGTTGACCCCTCGCCGTCGAGCTTTGAGCACAGCGCTCGGCCGGGAGGGCCCAGCCGCAGGGCGGGCAGCAGCCGAGCGGCGCGCCTAGCTCTCTACTCCCGGATCCCCCCGACGCCTCCGGCACGGGCTCGCTCGAAACGGTCCCGGGGCTTCATGTCGCGATCTTCGACAGTCCTGCCATCCCGACCGTATCGTCCTGGCCTTCCCGCTGGGGGTGTGATAACAGGGTCCCTATGCCGCCAAGCAAGCCAGGTGCTTTTCGCTTATTCCGACTGGCCGGCATCGACGTGTTTCTCCACTGGTCCTGGTTCGTGGTCGCGCTCTACGAAGTCCAGGGGGGGAGGGGCCACTACCACTCACCCGTGTGGAACGTGTTGGAGTACCTCACACTGTTTCTGATCGTGACCGTGCACGAATTTGGGCACTCCCTGGCCTGCCGGCAGTCGGGGGGCACCGCCAATCAAGTCCTGCTTTGGCCCCTTGGAGGACTGGCTTACGTCAACCCGCCGCAGCGCCCGGGCGCCACCCTATGGAGCACCGCGGCGGGGCCGCTCGTCAACGTCATCCTCATCCCTATTATCGTGTGCCTGGCCCTGCTGATCCGATACCTGGGTCTGCAAATAGTGATCCCGGATCTCGGCGTATTTGTCCGGGCTGTCGCGGAGATGAACCTGGTCCTTCTGATCTTCAACCTACTACCGGTCTATCCCCTCGATGGCGGCCAAATCCTCCGCTCCCTGCTCTGGTTCGCCCTTGGACGCGCGCGCAGCCTGACTGTGGCCACCCTTGTCGGCTTCCTGGGAGTGTTGGGGCTCGTAGCTCTCGCTGTCCTGGGCAACTACCCCATAGGGGTAAGGCTCTGGATCGGCATTATCGCGGCCTTCATGGCCCTGAATTGCTGGCGCGGCTTTCAACGTGCCCGCGTCCTCGCTCGATTGGCCGCGCTGCCGCGCCGCGAGGGGTTTGCCTGTCCTTCCTGTGGGAGCGCGCCGCCCATCGGCACGTTCTGGGCGTGCGCCCAGTGTCACAAGCAGTTCGACACCTTCGAAACACACGCGGTCTGTCCATACTGTGGGGCCCAGTTCGCGCAGACCAGCTGTGCCGATTGCGGCATTCAAAGCCCCCTGAGCGGATGGGCCGCGGCGACCGTGCCGGCACAACGATTACAGACTTAGTCAACGCGTCCACGAAATCGGGGCATCCGGTCGAGGCCGAAGCCGTACCTCCGACTACCTCGCCATGGACCCCCCGAGAGGCCGGTATCGCCTGGGCCTCACGGGACGGGCAGGATCCGTCCCGCGAGGCCCCCTGCTCGAGCTCTTTCTAGAAATGGAAGCCCAACTGCGCGCTGAAGGCACGCGGAGCTACGAAGTGGGTCCCACTGAAGGTTGAGAGGAAGTTGAAGAGCGCCACTTTGTTCGTGAGGTTGGTGACCGAGAGCCGCAGGCTCACCTTGTACCGGTCCCCGTGGAAGAGGTTGTCGTCCCCGAGGCTCGCATCGAAAAGGTGGCGCGGGCTCACACGGGTCGGGTTGTGGTCGACGTCGAAGGTGCCGGGGGCCGCGAAGACGAGCCGGGTGGCCCCCACGTTGGTCTCTTTGGCGCAACCAGCGGGAGTCAGAGGATTCGCGAGCGTCCCCACCTGGCTCCCGCAGAAGAGCCCCACGGCGGCCTGTTGATCCCCGTCGAGGAAGGCGAGCGCCGTCTGGAAGGACATGAGGTTCGGGTTGCTCGCCACGAGGCCACTGTCGTAGCGCCAGTTGAACGCGATCCAAGGCCAGTCCTTCGAGGGCTGGTACTGGATGTGGGTCGTCTGTTGGAATTTCTGGTCGTGGTCGATCCGGAAGACTTCTCCTCCCGTGACGGTCGCTCCCAAGCCTCCGATCTGCGGTGGGAAGTATCGAGCATTCACATGGCCCACAACCACGAATGCGGTCAACCCGTGGAAATTCGGCAGGCTCGCGCGCACGGACACCCCGTCCAGCTTTGACTGTGTCCAGGCAATAGGAAAGGTGACTGGTGTGTTACCAAACACGCTGAAGTCATACCCATTGAGGGTGTGCTTCCACATGTAGTCGGCGTCGATCACTAGAAACCTTCCAAAGGCTTGCTGGAACCCGGCATTGACCTGGTTGCGGTGCCCCGGCTTGATCGCCCCCAGAAGAGTCTGGGTGTTTTGGCCATTGAAAACAGCATTGATCACCGGGTCAGCGGAGCCCGAGCTGGCCAGGATCAAATTCTCGTTGTACGGGCTTGCCTGAATGCGCGAGTAGGAGGCACGGAGTACGGTATTGGTCTGCTTGATGTTGTAGGCAGCGCCCACGCGAGGCTCGAAAAGAGAGTCGTCCGTGATTCCCCGATAGAGATCGGCACGAAGTCCCAGGTTGAGGGACAAACCGCCTTTCGTAATCGTGTCTTGTACATAGAACGCAGCCTGCTTGATGTTCTTGTGTGCGTTGAAGGGAAACAGGGACCCTCCCCGCGTGAGGTCGTAGGGCAGGAGAATCGGGAGGAACCCTGGGTTCGCCTGAAGGCTCCCGGTACATTGGTTGGGGTCGGTCGGGCTTGGGTCCGAGTCGGGACTCCCATCGGCGTTCAAGCAGACCGGATTCGTGGCGGGGCTCGTGATCCCGAAGTTGAAATTCTCCGTCAAGGAGGTTTGTTGGAGCGTGAATCCTACCTTGAGGTTGTGGATTCCCTTCATGTAAGAGATGTCCGACCGCACGCCGGCGTTCGCCAGTTTTCTTTCCTGACTGATGGTCGCCGGCTGATCCGCCAAGACGTTGGCGCTCGGGGAGTAAGTGTACTGGTCCTGACGGAAAAACCCGCCCAGGGTGAAGAGCGTCGTCGCATTCACGAGACGCGTCCAGGCCGGCGAAACGTTGAACGTCTTTATGAGCGAGCTCTGATTTTGGGGTCCGACGAGGTTGCCGTTGGGGTCGGTCACCCCGTCGTTCATGCTGTCGTAGCTATTGGGGGTCTGAAACGAGGACCGTGTGTACCCGACGTTCACGCGGATCGTGTCCCCGGAGGAGATCTGATAGTCCAGCCGATCGAAGACGTTTTGCTCGCTGCCGTGGTCGTGCAGGCCCTGAAGCTCAGGGGGGTCTAGGAACCGGTCGGTGTTGAGGCCACTCACGGCGAGGAAGTTGCCCCACTTCGGACCGCCAAACGCCACGTCGAAGGACCCATTCACCGAGCCGAAGGTCCCGTACGAGGCCCTCACGGACCCCTTGGGCGGGCTCTGGCCCAGGCCGGAGCGGGTCGTCACCTTGATGATCACGCTGGTCTTGTCTCCGAACTCCGCAGGGGGAGCGCCGGAGATGACCTCGAGGGCGTCGATGGATTCGATCGGAATCTGGTTGGAGAACACCTTGCTCTGCTGATCGGTGATCGGTTGCCCGTCGACCGAGAACGAGTTGTCGGCGTGGTCCCCAAGTGCATGGAAGAGGCCGTTCGAGTCCGCGACGACTCCCGGCGTCGCGAGGGTCACGAGGGAGCTCACGGAAGAGGACTGGCTCTCCAGGGGAAGTCTGTCAAACAGCCCCCGGTCCACATCGGTGTGGAAGGTTGGATCGTTCTCTACCAGATCGCCACCATGCGCCTCAACCGTTACGTCGACGGCTAGGGCGCTAATCTGAAGACTGATTTGGACGACGACGGGAAGCCCCGACCGGACATCCACATCCTGTGCGTTGGGAGCAAAGCCCTCCGCTCGCGCTACAAGGTGGTAGGGGTTGAAGGGTACGTTCGTGAAACGAAATCCACCGTCATTTCGGGTCGTGGCCGTGCGCTTGAAGCCGCTCACCATGTTGCTCACTTCTACTCTGGCGTTCGGGACTGCCCCGCCGGAGGGGTCTTTAACGGCCCCCTCGATCGACCCCGAGGATTGGGCCCAACCGGTTGCAGCAAACACGATGAGAAACGAAGCCGTGACGAGAAGGCGGTAGCCTGAGAAGGGGATCATCATGTCCTCCCGCCCCTTGCGGGGCGATCCTCCGCTAATTGTTTGATCTCGGCTGAACGGGTCAGCGGCGTGCGGCTCGAGCGGAGCCGGCGCCACGCCGCAAAATCAGCTTCGGTGCTTGAGTACTAAGCGGAGGGCGGTGCGCGGGAAGGACAGTCGAGTGAGAACCGAGGGTCGCGGGAGGCGAGACTCTGGGGCGAGACTCTGCCAGAGTTTAGAAGGGGCCTGGGAAGGGCCGGTCCAACGACGGCCGGATGAAGCCCCATGTGGGCGGCATGACAGAGTTGGCAGGCGGTTTCGTCCTGGCCATTCTGGTGCGCGTGGGGGGCAGCCTGGAGGACAAACAGAAGCACCAGCAGGGAAAGGCCAAACGCCAGCGCTTTCGTCCGATTCCGCTTCACGTTCTCAGCTCTGCCCCTTTAGCAACCTACTCGATCCGGTCGATACTCGCTCGAGGGTTGTAGGCGTCCGAACCCACACGACCTTCGTACCGAAAACCCTGTGATGATAGCAGCAAGAACGGCAATCGCCAAGCGTTGGGCAAGACAGGCTCTATCAGGTGGCCCTCCGTCTTGAACGCGCTCCCTCCCCAGGGCGAAGGAGAAATGGACCGGGTGTCTGTCACTTCGGCCACGGCCCTGCCCGGACTCGGCCCAATGCCCGAGGTGGTATGCTGCGGTCGAGGGCGCTCCGGAAAATCAACAAGCAGACTTAAGAGGTGAGGTGCGGAACTCATGGCGGGCAAAAGAATTCTTGCGGTGCTGGGAGCGACGGGCGCCCAAGGCGGCGGCCTAGTCAGGGCAATCATCAATGATCCGAACGGCGGATTCACGGCACGAGCACTCACCAGAGACGTCAACAGCACGAAGGCGAGCGAATTAGCTGGGCTGGGTGCAGAAGTCGTCGCCGTTGACATTGACGACGTCGAGAGCTTGAAGAAGGCATTCGACGGCGCGTACGGAGCCTTTTGCGTCACATTTTTCTGGACCCACTTCACGCCCGAGAGGGAAATCGCCGAAGTTCAATCGATGGCGACAGCGGCCAAGGCGACCGGTCTGCAGCACGCCATCTGGTCCACACTCGAAGATACGCGCAAGTGGGTGCCTCTTAGTGATGGCCGCATGCCGACTCTGCACGGAAAATACAAGACTCCACACTTTGACGGCAAGGGCGAGGCCGATCAGTATTTTAGAGATCTCGGCGTACCAACGACGTTCCTGCTGACTTCATTTTATTGGAACAACTTCCTCTACCCTGGTACTGCCCCCCGAAGAGGCCCCGATGGAAAGCTGGTTATCACTTTCCCCATGGGGGACCGGAAGCTGCCGGGGATCGCGGCCGAGGACATCGGCAAATGCGCGTACGGGATTTTCAAGAAGGGTCGGGAATTCATCGGCAAGACCGTCGGAATCGCGGGTGAACACCCCACTTGCGCTCAAATGGCGGCCGCGCTCACGGAAGCTCTGGGCGAGGAAGTCCGCTACAACAGTGTGTCCCCGGAGTTCTTCCGCGGGCTCGGCTTCCCGGGCGCGGACGATTTGGGCAACATGTTTCAGTTCAAGCGCGACTTCGAGGAATACTTTTGCGGCGCTCGCAGCCCCTCGTTTGCGAGGTCGCTGAACCCATCGCTGCAGGACTTCAAGACTTGGCTTGCAAAGCACAAGAACGCCATCCCTCTCGAGCCCACGTCGCCGGGGCCTAGCGTTGCTTGAACGCGACGCTTACTGCTGTTTCTAACTCACCTTCTTGAGCCGGTACGTGTCAACGAATATGAGACAGCCGCTGCCGGCATTTACTGAGTGCCCTCGGAACTGCCGGGAGCGGGTCCTGGCATTCCCTACGGAGTAGTACATCCTAGGGTAGAGCGCCGCGATGAACTGAGCCTGCCCACTTGTCCGGGCGCCCTGAACTGGTGTAATTGTGGCTGGGTCGGCTCCGGCGCCGGACCGGGTCATTTGCCCGGCTTCAGATCCGCGGACCAGGTCTTCTCGCCCCAGGCGAAGGTCAGGATGGCGCCGTTCCCCGAGGAGCTCAGGCTCATCGTGAACGAATCGACCGCCGGGTTTGCGGTACCTGCCTTCATCGACCCTCGGGCGACCTCCTTGTCGGCGATCCCGGGAATCTTCTTCGCCGGGTCAGGCGCATACCCTTCATTGTGGGGCCATAGCCTCTTGGCCTCAGCCTCTGCGAAGGAAACGCCAAAAAACTTGCCCAAGGCGCCGAGCTCTATCCCTAGGTCTGAGTTCAGGATCAAGGACCAGTCACCCGTAGCCGGTGCGTAGACATAGACCGAGTACGTGCCTGCGGGCACGTTCTTGCCTCCCACGGAAAGAGGGCCCGCGGTTGTGAGGGTCGTGAGCTCGTTTGCGCCCGTCCTCCACACGCGATCCGCCGGTAACTGCGCGATCAAGGAATCGATGGTGCGACCCTTGAGTTCGGCCCGTCCATACTCCACGGTAACTTTCTTGCCGCCCACAACTGCTTCAGCCGTTCCCCGCGCCGCGGCCTGCTGCGCATTCACGACGCTACAGAGGGAAGCCATGACGACGAAATAGACAGCGACGTGCTTCATCAGAAGACTCCTTTGAAGGGTTTGACACTTCACAATTGATCGGAGACGACCGCTTGTCGAATCCGCTGCGCGCCGCGTCGAATCTCACTCCCCCGCCGTTCCGTATCGGACCATGAGGACGCCGGCACCGTATGGGAGTCCGGCAATACCAACGCCTTTCAGCATGCTGCCGGGCCAAATCCATCTGTCCCCCCGCAAAATAGGCATCGGCGGCACTCGGAGACTCCCCTCAGCTACTGAAGCCGGTCGGAGGCACATAGGTCATGAGATCTGCTCATCGGTGACCATCTCGGCATCCATGCCGAGGGAACAAGGCAGCCCCGGAAGAGCCTGACCGCAGAGCCAGCTCACGTCTCTAGACCGTCTTTGCACCGCTTCGATATCCCATCCCTTGAACGCCTACTACACAGTGCGTCCAGTCTACTACAGCCACCGTTGCCGAAGAAATGGTTTTCGAGCTCTGAGCGCGTGCGCGTGGCGGGCCGCCACTCTCCATTCCCCGGGGCCGGGCAGGAGACTGCCAAGCAGTTTACGGCCCGTTCGTTGCTGATCTCCTGGAGACTACGCCTTGACGACGAAACAACAGGCTGTATGCGCCACCGTTCCAAAGACGGCCCACAGGAGCACTGCGCCAAAAGCGATGGTCAGCGCCACGCTCGCTGAGCGCCACGTCGGTTGAGGCTGAGCCCCCAACCGGGCCAGACGATGGCTTAGGAATGACGAGGCTGTCGCTTGGAGCATGAACGCCCTTCCGGGATTCGCGAGCTTCGCGAGCGCAGACACCAAGTCCCCCCCGCAGGCGCTCTGAATGACGGACTCGTCACAAGAGAGCTCCCGATACAGGGCGAGGCGGGAGCCCGTGATCCAAACGAGCGGATGAAACCACAGCGCACAGAGACCCACTTCATAGATGAGTCGTATTAGGTTGTCCCGTCTTCTCGCATGGGTCAGCTCATGGATGAGGACAGCGTTGAGCTCATGCTCAGTGAGCAATTGGTCAATTCCCTCGGGAAGTGAAATGTGGGGACGCAGAACGCCGTCGACGCCCGGAGCTTGCCCGCTCCCGCCGAACCTCACCGGGACGCCATGGGCGAGGAAACGCGGCCTCAGCTCATGGGCGCCCCGGCCTGCCCTGTCCTGGGCATCAGGGCGCCCAGCCCGTATCCGCAAACCAAGCCGCGTGAGCATCGAGACTGCACCGAGCAACCACACGGCCGAAAGCAGGGCCGCGCCTGGGCCTCGAGAGAGCGTATTGGCGAAGTCGCCGACGACACCTAGCGGTGCGGCCCACGAAAGGTGCACCGCGAAGAGTTTGTCGAGAACGGCGCCTAGGGGCAGAATGAAATTGAGCGATGTCGCCACCCAAATCCAATATTTGGTGGTCGCGCTTCCACCCCGGATCGACGTCAGAGCCCATGCCGCGAATCCGACCATGGAGGCGTATAGGAGGTGAACTTGGCAATAGTACAGCGCGCGCGCGATGTGTTCATGCATGCCCTTTCCCTCCACGGCCCCGCCTGCTATTGCTGCCGCCCACGGCATGTTGAAGAGCCTTCAAATCCTTCAGCGTGATCGTGCCACTCTCGAGCAGATTGGACACGAGCAGACGTGAGGACCCGCCGAATAGGTCCAGGAGATCTCGAACCAGCCCGCTCCGGTATTCGGCCTGCTCGATCGCGGGTTCGAAGAGTTGGGCATTGCCGATTTTCTTTACCTTGCGCAGAGCGCCTTTCGCCTCAAGCCTATAAACCAGGGTCTGAACGGTGGTGTAGGCGACACGCTCCTCCAAGGGCAAGCTGTCGAGGATCTCGCGGACAGAGCACGTCCCCAGTTTCCAATACTGCTCCAGGATTCGGGCTTCGGCCTTTGAAAGACGTGGTCTGTTCATATCTCCTGTAGGTCTCGGCAATGCTACTACAGCATCCGTTGGGTGGCCAGGCGAATCAATCGTGGTTGCTAGGGGGGAGTGACCTTTCCCAGCGAGTCCCACGCTCCGCTCGCCAGCCGTCTCTCGCAACAAAAGTCTGTCCTGCGTGACTCTCCCGGGAACATGACCCCCTGTCACCGGGTCTCAGTCCCGATGCACGGGAGCCGCTCTCTCTTCACCGAACTCTAACTGAATCAATAAGTTCCTTGCTAGAGCAGAGGCTTGATCGGGAAGAATGCCCGGCTTATTTCAACCCTTCTCAAGATAAGTAACTGATTTTAATGCGGTTACGCTGCGGTCTCGGTGTTGCTCTGTTAGTACGGCATGAGCGCACTGAAGAAGACAGCGGCCACCCTGGCAGTGGCGATCCTCTCCTCGACCGTCCTCCAGGCCGCTCCCCTCCCCGGCTTCGCGCTCACCGCACAAACCGAGCAC
>DATMML010000036.1 GCA_035570235.1 Vicinamibacteria bacterium
GCGCAGCTGGGGGTTCCAGAGCAGGACGCCGACCCTGGTTTCCGCAGAGGCGGCGGGCAAGACGCCAAAGAACAAAAGAGCCGCCCCGACCAAGCCAAGCCTCTTGTTGCCGGGTCTCTTCATCGTGGTTCTCCTCTGGCCGCGCCCAGTAGCCAACCTGAGGCGGACGGGCACCCCCAAGAAACACCTATGCCGCCAGGGGACAGAACTCGCCCTTGGAAGAGGGAGCCTGCGGTTAACTCCAGCACTGCCAACTCCAACGATGATACTCCACTCTCCGGGGGATCAGGGAGAGGAGGAGCCGTATTTAGGGGTTTCCCCTACCCCAATTCCAGGGCCCCCCTGTGGCCAGGGCGGTCAGCCGGGCCTTAGCTTTGGGGCGAGGAATCAGGGTCATGGCCCAGGAAACCGTGCTCAGAACGCCGGTCGTCTTCGAGTCCCACGGACGCGGATACCAGCTGTGGTCGGACGCGGTCTTCACGCGGCTGGTCTTCGCCATAGAAGGGGTCACGGGGGTCCAGCAGGCGGCCCGCAGCGGGTGTTGGGAGGTCTCGGTCGACCCTCGATACGACAGTCGCCAAATCGAGGCCGCGGTGTACGCTCTGGTGCAGTTCGCGCGGTCGAGCCCGGGCGTGGCCAAGTGGCTCCACTGAGGCAGACCGGCATCTGCCCCCCCATCCGGTGAGGGTCCGGGCTATCGGCCCTCCCCCCCCTGGGCCATCGCGACGGGTTCGGCCAAGCCGGGCATCCCCCGCATGAGCGCAGCGTAGAGGACAAAGGCCACGACGAAGCCCACGAACCAGGCGTAATCGTAAAGCGGCCTGAGGGCAGGGATGATCAGCCCTCCCCAGGCCAAGGCGCAGCCGGAAAGGGTCGCCGCCACCGCCCTCCAGTTCCACCCCCCCAGGTAGCGGTATTGGCCTTGGGGAAGGTAGAGGTCCTCCAGGCGGAGCTGCCGGCGCCGGATCAGCCAATAGTCGGCGATGAGGACGCCCGCAATCGAACCCAAGCCTCCCGAATAGCCGAGGAGCCAGGTGAAGATGTAGCCCGACGCATCGGCCAGCAGCTTCCACGGCTGCATCAGGATCCCGAGGACACCCGTGATCAGGCCCCCCGTCTTGAAGGCGATGAGGCGCGGGAAGGCATTAGCGAAGTCATTGGCGGGAGAAACCACGTTGGCGGCAATGTTCACGGCCAAGGTAGCGACCACCGCCGTGAACATCGAGACCGCCACCACCAGCGGGGTCTTGAAGCGGGCCACGAGCTGGATGGGGTCCCAGATGGCTTGGCCATAGATGATCACGGTGGCGCTGGTGATGAGCACGCCCATGGCCGCGAATACGAACATCGTGGTGGGCAGGGCCACCACCTGGCCCACGATCTGATCGCGCTGGCTGCGCCCGAAGCGCGTGAAGTCGGGCATGTTCAAGGAGAGGGTGGCCCAGTAGCCGATCATGGCGGTCAGGGAGGGGATGAAGACGGGAAGGAAGTCGGCCAGGGTGTGGAGCCGGCCCGGCTGCTCCAAGAGGGGGCCGAGGCCGTGAGCCTCCCTTACCGCCCACACCAGCAGGACTCCCGTCATCACGAGCACGAAAGGAGCGGCCCAGTTCTCCACCTTCCGCAGGAGGTCCATCCCGCGATAGATGATGAACACGTTCGTCCCCCAGAAAAGGAGGAAGGAGAGCCACTCGCTCGTGGTGTGACCGCCGAAGCCGGGGCCGAGGAGCGTGGGCCAGGAAGGGATCAGGCTCGTGAGGAAGGTATAGAGGGCCTCCCCCCCGATCCAGGACTGAATGCCGAACCAGCCGCAGGCCACCAGGGCCCGCATGAGGGCGGGGAGGTTGGAGCCGATCGTCCCGTAGGCGGCCCGAGCGAAGACCGGAAACGGAATTCCGTACTTCGTGCCGGGATGGGAGTTGAGCAGGATGGGGATGAGAACGATGGTGTTGCCGAGCAGGATCGTTATGAGCGCTTGCCACCAGTTCATGCCCGCGGTCATGAGCCCCGAAGCGAGCATATAGGTGGGGATGCAGTGGGCCATGCTGATCCACAGCGCCGCGTAGTTGTAGGTCGTCCAGTTGCGGAGGGAGGCGGGAAGGGGAGCCAGGTCGTGGTTGTAGAGGGGGCTGGCCTGGATGAGCGCGGTGTCGCTGAGCTCGACCCGGCCGTCGGCATGATACGTTTCCCGGGAGGGAAGCATGAATCGCGGGATGCTATCGGACGGCGTGGGATGGTGTCAACGGCGAATCCGCGCCAAGAGTGTTGGCGCCGCACTGTCGACCGCGCGGCGTACCCCGTTCACGGAGGTCCTAAGGAAGCCGACGAGCGCACGCCAGAGCCGGCCCCGCCCGGCACGCCGTCGGGGCCAATCCTGGGTCGAGAGTGGTAGATTAGTGGCCGTGGTGAGCACACGCTTGGGCTCCACTGTCTCTCTTGAGCCGGATCCCGTGATCGAGGCCTTCAAGAAGGACATCGACAGAACCCTTCTCCGGCAAAACCTGACGCGGACGGTGGAGGAACGGCTGCGCAACCTTATCGAGCTGCAACGCTTCGCTCGCGAGCTCGTGCGGGCGGGGCGTAAGGCCAGAGATGACCGACGTTGAACGCCTGCTACGCGCGTTGGCCCAGGGCAGCGTCGAATTCATCCTCGTTGGCGGCGTCGCCGCCACCGCCCACGGCTCCGCCCGCCTGACCCAAGACGTTGACGTCGTTTACTCTCGGTCAAGCGACAACTTGGCGCGGCTTGCTTCCTCCCTCGCCCCCCATTCCCCCTATCCGCGGGGTGCTCCTCCCGGCCTGCCCTTCCGGTGGGATGAGGCAACCCTCCGCCGGGGGCTCAATTTCACCCTCACCACGGCAATCGGCGACCTTGATCTCTTCGGACAGCTGATCGGGGGCGGGTCCTACGAGGATCTGTTGACCGAAACCATCTCCATCCGAGTGTTCGCGGTTGAGTGCCGGTGCCTCGGGTTAGAGGGGCTGATCCGCGTGAAGCGGGCGGCCGGGCGGCCGAAGGATCTTGAAGCGATCGCAGAGCTCGAGGCGCTGCGGGAAGAGCGGGACCGAGGGGAGAAGTGAGGGAAAGATCACCCCACCAGCGGTCGTCCCGGCTGCCGCTTCACGAACTGCCCGCGTCCAGGCCGGCCCTTGAGCTGCCCGTGATCCACCAGAACCTCGCCTCTTGAGAGCACGACGGCCGGGCCGCCCTTGACCATCCGTCCCTCATAGGGGTTGTAGTCCACCCTCATGTGGTGGGTCTGGGCGGACAGGGTGGTCTCCTTCTCGGGGTCGAAGAGGACGAGATCGCCGTCCGAGCCGACGGCGATCGTTCCCTTCCGGGGCCAGAGGCCGAACATTTTGGCGGGGTTTGTGGACACGATCTCCACGAAGCGGTGCATATCGATCTTGCCCGTCCGGACCCCGCCGTCCCACACGAGCAGGAGCCGCGTCTCGATGCCGGGGGCGCCGTTCGGGATCTTTGAGAAGTCTTCCTTCCCGAGCTGCTTCTGGGGCGGCTCGTTCATGCAGAACGGACAATGGTCGGTGGAGACAACCTGAAGGTCGTTCTTGGCCAAGCCCTTCCAAAGCGCGTCCTGGTTCCATTTCTCGCGCAGGGGAGGCGACATCACGTACTTGGCCCCCTCGAAGCCCGGTCGCTCGTAGTCGTCGTAGGAGAGAAACAGGTACTGGGGGCAGGTCTCGGCATAGGCGGGCAAGCCCATATCGCGTGCCTGCTTCACCTTCTCCAGCGCGTCCGAGCAAGAGAGGTGGACTATGTAGATGGGGACGTCGGCCATCTCCGCGAGGGCGATGGCCCGCCCCGTCGCCTCCCCCTCGGCCCGAGTCGGCCGCGTGAGGGCGTGGTACTTCGGAGCGGTCTGGCCCTTGCGCAACGCCTCCTTGACCAGGGTATCGATGACGCCACCGTTCTCGGCGTGCATGCAGATGAGGCCGCCGTTGTCGCGGGTCTTCAGGAGGGCCTTGAAGATGGTGGCGTCGTCCACCATGAAGACGCCCGGGTAGGCCATGAAGAGCTTGAAGGACGTGATTCCCTCGTGGCGGATCAGCTTGTCCATATCTCCGGAAACCACGTCCGTCAGCTCGCGCACGATTATGTGAAAAGCGTAGTCGATGACGGACTTTCCCTCCGCCTTCTTCATCCATCGCTCGAAGGCGGGGTAGAGCCCCTCCCCGAAGTCCTGGATGGCGAAGTCGATGAGGGTGGTGGTGCCGCCGTGGGCGGCGGCGATAGTGCCGGTCTCGAAATCGTCGGCGGAATTCGTGCCCCCGAAGGGCATGTCCAGGTGGGTGTGGACATCGATGCCTCCGGGCATGACCAGCTTGCCGGAGGCGTCGATCACGCTGTCGGCGGGAAGGTTCAGCCCCTGCCCGATGAGGGTGATCACGCCCCGGTCGATGTAGAGGTCCGCCTGGTAGCGGTCCGATGCCGTGATGACGGTGCCGTTCTTCACCAGAGTCGTGGCCATGGGAGCCTCTGCTTCCCCCTCCCGGCGGGCGGGAAGGAGCGGGGATGGCGGCCGGCAGCGCGAGATGGGGCATGCTACCCAACGTCTCTGCGACGTGTCAACGCAGCCGCGGTTGCGTTGACACCCTCGGAAGCCGGGGATAGAGTCGCATCACCCACCACGCGGGAGTGCCTTCTCGTGAAGAACATCGCGGCAAAGCTTGACGATGCCGTCTACGAGCGTAACTTTGCGGACATAAACCCCGGGCTCAGCGCAGCCGCGGCCCTGGCCGAGGCGGCGCGCTGCCTCTTCTGCTATGACGCTCCCTGCATCAAGGCTTGCCCCACCGCCATCGACATCCCGTCCTTCATCAAGAAGATCGCGAGCGGCAACCTCAAGGGCTCAGCCCGCACGATCTTCGAAGCCAACATCCTCGGCCACTCGTGCGCCCGGGTCTGCCCGGTGGAGGTGCTTTGCGAGGGGGCCTGTGTGCTCAACCAGGAGCACAAGCGTCCGGTCATGATTGGGTCCCTTCAGCGCCTGGCCACGGACTTCGTGCTGGACCGCGGGATTCGGGTCCTGGAGGCGGGGTCTCCCAACTCACGCCGGGTGGCCCTCATCGGAGCCGGGCCCGCGAGCTTCGGCTGTGCGGCCGAGCTGGCCCGCCTGGGCTACGCCTGCCGCATCTACGAGAAGCGCAAGATCCCCGGCGGCCTGAACACCCACGGCATTGCCGCCTACAAGATGCGGGCGGCGGAGGCTTTGCGGGAGGTGGAGCTGTTGCGGTCGCTGGGAGTCGAGGTCGTGGGTGAGGTCGAGGTGGGGAAGGATCTCAGCATCTCCGAACTTCGTGCAAAGGCCGACTCGCTCTTCCTGGGCATCGGGCTGGGCACGACGGAGGCCCTCGGCATCCCCGGCGAGACCCTACCGGGGGTGGTGGATGCTCTCGGTTTCATCGATCGTGTGAAAAACGAGCCTTTCCGCCAGATCGACGTAGGCCGGACGGTCGTGGTTTTCGGCGCCGGCAACACCTCGGTGGATGCCGCTACCCAGGCCAAGCGACTGGGGGCGGAGAACGTTCTTGTGGTCTACCGCCGGGGGCCGGAGGATATCCCCGCCTACGACTACGAGTACGAACTGGCCAAGTCGGACGGTGCGACCTACGTCTTCTACGCGCTGCCCGTGCGCTTCCTGGGCGACGGGGCCCTGACCGCGGTCGAGTGCGTAAGGACGGAGATTGTTGAGGACGCCCGGGGACGCCCCGCCGTGCGGCCCATCCCCGGCTCTGAGTTCCACATCCCCTGCGACATGGCCATCACCGCGGTGGGGCAGAAGAAGGCGGTGGAGTGGCTGACCGGGATGTTCCCCGGCCTCGCCCTGGAAGGCGGGAGGGTGCAGGTGGATGCCAGCGGCCGTACGAACCTGAGCGGACTCTACGCGGGCGGCGACTGCGTCAACGGGGGCAAGGAGGTCGTGAACGCGGTCGCAGAGGGCAAGGCGGCGGCAGGTGCCATCGATCAGGACCTGGGTCGGCCGCGAGGGTAGGGAGGCGTCATGGCGGACCTGACCACCGACTGCGGGGGCATCCGGAGCCCCAACCCCTTCTGGGTGGCCTCGGGCCCGCCCGCCAACACCGCTTACCAGGTCATGCGGGCCTTCGACGCCGGGTGGGGGGGGGCCGTCTGGAAGACCATTGGCGAGCCCATCATCAACACCACCTCGCGGTACGGAAGCGTCGACCTCGCCAACGTCCGCATGATGGGCTTCAACAACATCGAGCTGATCTCGGACCGGCCCGTCGAGGACAATCTACGCGAGATCGCAGAGGTCAAGAAGCGCTACCCCAAGAACGCGGTGGTGGCGTCCCTGATGGTGGAGTCCAAGCGAGAGGCTTGGCACGAGATCGTCCGGCGGGCGGAAGGAGCGGGAGCCGACGGCCTCGAACTCAACTTCGGCTGCCCCCATGGCATGAGCGAGCGGGGGATGGGCTCCGCGGTGGGCCAGGTGCCCGAATACACGAGGCTCATCGTCTCCTGGGTCAAGGAGGTGGCGCGCACGCCCGTGCTCGTGAAGCTCACCCCCAACATCTCGGACGTCACCTACATCGGCGTGGCCGCCCGGGAGGGGGGGGCGGACGGGGTCTCCCTCATCAATACCATCAACAGCATCATGGGCATCGACCTCGACACCCTGGCCCCCCGCCCGATCGTGGACGGCAAGTCGTCCCACGGCGGCTACTGCGGCCCCGCGGTCAAGCCGATAGCCCTCAACATGGTGTCGGCGGTGGCCCGGCACCCAGAGATCGGAATCCCCATCTCAGGGATCGGGGGCGTGGCTTCTTGGAGCGACGCCGCGGAATTCCTGCTCCTGGGGGCGAGCTCCATCCAGGTCTGCACGGCCATCATGCACTATGGGTTCCGTATCGTGGAGGACATGGTGGACGGCCTCTCGAACTGGATGGACGAGCGGGGGTTCAGGACCCTGGCCGAGGTTCGCGGGAAGAGCCTGCCCCGCGTGACGGAATGGGGAGAGTTGAACCTCAACTTCAAGGTCATCGCCGAGATCCACCGGGAGAAGTGCATCGGCTGCCACCTCTGCTACGTGGCTTGCGAGGACGGAGCCCACCAGTCCATCCGGATGGTCGCGGGGGGGAAAGTGCCCGAGATCATCGAGGAGAAATGCGTGGGCTGCAACCTCTGTATGCTGGTCTGCCCCATCCCCGGCTGCATCACCATGAAGGAGATCCCCCACGGGCGACCCGCCACGTCCTGGCGGCAGTACCAGGAAGCCTTGGGCAAGGGGATCGTCTGCGAGCCGCCGGGCGAGCGGCCCCCCCACTGAGAGACTCCGAAGATACCAGCATGTCGTCCAGGCCCGGCGTGGGAGTAAACGCGCTTCGGCGGGAGGGACCGGAGAAGCTCTGCGGCCGCGCCCGGTACATCGACGACCACAACTTCCCAGGCTGCTTGCACGGCGTCACCCTCCGGTCCTCCATACCCCACGGTCGCATCCAGCACATCTCTTTCGATCCCCGCTTCCCCTGGGAGGAATGCGTGATCGCCACCGCCCGCGACGTCCCCGGCGGCAACCACGTGGCCCTCATCGAGGAAGACCAGCCCCTCTTGGCGGAGGGGAGGGTCCGCCACGTGATGGAGCCCATCCTCCTCGTGGCCCATCGTTTCCGGCCTCGGGCCTACGAGGCCCTCCGCCACATCCACGTGGAGTACGAGGAGCTGCCGCCCGTGCTCACCGTGGGGGACGCTCTCCGGGCCGAGACCGTGCTCCATCCCCCCGACAACGTTTTCAAGAGCTTTCTCATCGAGAAGGGGGACGTGACGGCCGGCCTGGCCGGGGCCGATTTGGTGGTGGCGGGCGAGTATCGGGTCCCCCACCAGGAGCAGGCCTACATCGAAAACAACGGGATGGCCGCCTACGTGGAGGAGGACGGCACGGTGGTGGTCCTGGGCTCGCTGCAGTGCCCCTATTACGTGCACAAGGCCCTGAAGCACATCTTCGACCTTCCGGACGACAAGGTCCGGGTCGTCCAAACCACCACCGGGGGCGGGTTCGGCGGCAAGGAGGAGTATCCGTCGATGATCGCCGGCCACGCCGCCCTCCTGGCCTTGAAGGCGAGGCGACCGGTCAAGATGATCTACGACCGCGGGGAAGACATGGCCGCCACCACCAAGCGTCATCCCGCCTGGATCAAGCACCGCACGGGGGTGATGCGCGACGGGACGCTCGTGGCCCAGGACATCGAGGTGGTGATGGATGGCGGGGCTTACGTGACCCTGTCCCCGGTTGTCCTGTCCCGGGGGACCCTGCACGCCGGCGGCCCCTACGCGTGCCCGAATGTGCGCATCCGCTCGCGGGTGGTGGCCACCACCACCCCCCCCAACGGGGCCTTCCGCGGCTTCGGAGCCCCCCAGGTCCTGTTCGCGGCCGAGCTGCAGATGGAGAAGGTCGCGGAGAAGCTGGGTCTCGACCCCGTCGTCCTCCGCCGGCGCAACGTCTTCCGCGAGGGGTCGGTGACGGCTACCGGGCAGGTGCTGGAGGAGAGCGTGGGGGCGTCCACCGCGCTCGAGCGCTGCGCCCGGAAGAGCGGCTACGTCCGGAGGCGGGCCGCGCACGTACGCTGGAACCGCGCCCGCCGCCCCACCTGGCGCGGAATCGGCCTCGCCCTCTGCCATCACGGGGCGGGGTTCACGGGCAGCGGCGAGGCGTACCTGAACAGCAAGGCCGCGGTCTCTCTCTCGCGGGGGGGCGAGGTTTGGGTGCTCGCCGCCTCCACCGAGATCGGACAGGGGACGGGCACCATGCTCGCGCAGATCGTGGCCGACACGCTGCGGATCCCCTGCGAGTGGGTGGAGGTCGAGACTCCCGACACCGGCAAGGTCCCGAACAGCGGCCCTACCGTGGCCAGCCGCACGTGCATGATCGTGGGCGGGCTCTTGGAGCGCGCAGCGCGGCAGCTGCGGGAGGAGGTCATCAAGAGGTGCGGGTCTTTCCCCCGCACGCGCGCCGGGCTCCGCCGGGCGGGCCGCCTCCTTTGTGGAAAGGGCCCTCCGCGGCGGTTCGAGGCGGAATACCAGAACCCCCCGGAAATCCGCTGGGACGAGGCCGCCTACCGGGGCGACGCCTATGGCGTCTACAGCTACGGCGCGGTGGCTGTGGACCTGGAGGTGGACCGGCTCACCTTCGAGGTGCGCGTGAGAGAGGTCACCGCCGTCTCCGACATCGGGAAGGCCATCAACCCCCGGCTCGCAGAGGGCCAGATCATGGGCGGCACCGCCCAGGCCCTCGGCTACGCCCTCCTCGAGAACGTGGTCTACGAGAACGGCTTCATGACCAACAGCCAACTCACCAACTACATCATTCCCACCGCCTTGGACACGCCCCCCTTGAAGGTGGAGATCGTGGAGAAGCCTTACTCTCGTGGCCCCTCGGGGGCCAAGGGCGTGGGCGAGCTACCCATGGACGTCCCCGCCCCGGCCGTCGCGGCGGCCATCCGCCAGGCCACCGGCCATTGGATCGACGTTCTTCCCATCTTGCCCGAGAGGATCCTCGAGGCCCACCTTCATGGTCCGGTTCCGCGTCAACGGTAAGGGACGGTCCTTCGCGGGCCCTCCCTTTACGCGGCTGATCGACGTCCTGCGGGAGGACTTCGGTTTGACCGGAACCAAGGAGGGCTGCGGGGAGGGGGAGTGCGGGGCCTGCACCGTACTCCTGGACGGGCGGCCCACGAATAGCTGCTTGATTCCGGTGGCCCAGGTGGCGGGGCACCGGGTCGAGACGGTCGAGTCATTGGGAAGACGGGGACGGCTGAGCCCGCTCCAGCAGTCGTTCCTCACCGAGGGCGGGACCCAGTGCGGCATCTGCACTCCGGGCATGCTGATGACGGCCTGGTCCTGGATCCGGGCCGGGGGCGGCGCCGACGAGGCGGCCATCCGCAACCTCCTGGCCGGGAACCTCTGCCGCTGCACGGGCTATCAGCACATCGTCAACGCCGTGGTCCAGGCCGTGAAGGCGCGGAGGCGGAGCGGGCGGAGCCGATGAGGGGCGACCCCCGCTCCATGGAGCTGCTCCAGCCACGCTCGGCGGAGGCGGCGGTGAGGATGAAAGCCGAACACCCCCGCGCGGTGCCTCTCGCCGGAGGCACCGATCTCATGGTGGCCTGGAACGCCGGCCACCTCAACCACCGAACCGTCCTCGATCTGTCGGGTCTCTACGAGTGGAAGAGGATCCGGGAGCTCCCCGGACGTCTGTGGATCGGTGCCCTGGCCACCCACGCCACCATCGGTGAACACCCCGTCGCGAGGTGGAGGCTACCCCTCCTGGTCCAGGCCTGCGCGGTGATCGGCGGGGTCGCGATCCAAAACCGCGGCACCCTGGGCGGCAACCTCGCCAACGCCTCCCCGGCGGGCGACACCTTCCCCCCCCTCGCCGTCTACGATGCGGTCGTGCGGGTGGTGTCGAGGGATGGCCGGCGAACCCTGCCCATAAGCGAGTTCTTCGCGGGGGTCAAGAAGACGCGCCTGGGGCCGGGGGAGCTGATCGAAGCCGTCGAGGTTCCGTTCCTCGAGCGGCGCCCCACCCGCCATCTCTTTCGCAAGGTGGGGACCCGGGCCGCCCAGGCCCTATCCAAGACGGTCGCGGCCGGACTCCTTTGGCGGGGACGGGACCACCGCGTGCGCGAGCTGCGATTCGCCCTGGGCAGCATGGCCCCTACCGTTTGCCGCCTGGCCCAGGTGGAGGCCTTCATCGCCGGCCGGAGGATGACCCCCGAGACGGTGGAGGAGGCCTGCGCGCTCCTGGAACGGGACGTCGCGCCCATCGACGACTTCCGCTCCACGGCGGAGTACCGCCTCCACACGTCCCGGAACCTGTTGCGATCTTTCCTGGAGGAGAAACAGTGATCGGGACCTCGCTCCCCCCGGGGGCCGCGCCGTCGATCCGGGCCCGTCAGGCCCGGCGGCGGTAGGGGGGCGACGCGCAATTGGGCGCCTCCTCCCTGCTCCGACGCCTGCAGCGGCTGATTGGCGAGTACGGCCCGGGGCGGGCGCGGCCCAAGCTTGGGCTGCTGACCGCCCTCGAGAGGCTTGCCCTCCCGCGGGCCCGCGAGGTCTGGCGTCTCCACGAGACCCTTTGCTTCCTGCGGGCCTACCCGGACGACGTGGCCGTCCTGGCCCGAGTGGAGCGGATGCTGGCCCGCTTCGAGAGGCGCCCTGACCTCCGCCGCCACCGCCGCGCCCTTGCCGACACGGGCATCGCGGGCACGTTCATCCGCTATCGGTTCTTCGCGCCCACCGCGAGCTGGCTGGTGCGCCTTTGGGGGGACCGGATCACGATCGACTGGCCGGGGTTCCGGCACCAGGACCGTCTGGAGGCGTTCCTGTCCCTGCTCGCCCTCTATGCTGAGACTCCTGGGTTGGACGAGATTGCTTTCACGGCCCGGGAGTGGATCGAGCGAATGAAGGGGCAGAGGGAGACGGACGCCGCTTTCCTGATTCGGCGCTTCGACGCCTTGCCGGTGGGCCCCTTCGTGCGCGAGAGACTCTACGACGACCTTGATCCGCCGCTTGTCCTGGCTCCCGGCCCCGACACGCCGGCCCGGGGCAGGGAGAAATACCGCCGGGCCCGGTTGACGTTCCAGACCCGGCCCCTCTCCCGGGCGCGTCCGTCCTTGGAGGAGGAGGTCCGGCGGCCGCCCGTGGCCATCCGGCCCCTGTCCCCGCGCGCGGGCCAGGAGCTCATCGACCTGGCCCGGGCCGCCATGGTCACGCGCAGCCGGGACCTGGATGTGTTCTCCTATGCCGACCGGAACGACGTCTGCCTCGTGGACTGCGGCCAGGGCCTCCAATTTGCCGGGTTCGGAGCCATACCCGAGCGGAGGCTGCTCCTGGAGGCGGTCTACGGCTTCCTCACCCTGAAGAATGGAGTGCCTATCGGCTATGTGCTGGCGAGCGCTCTCTATGGCTCCGCGGAGGTGGCCTACAACGTCTTCGACACCTATCGCGGTCAGGAGGCGAGCCTCGTCTACGGGCGTGTGCTGGCCATGTTGGGGCGCCTCTTCGGTGCGGACTCGTTCACGATCGTCCCCTTCCAGCTCGGGCACGAGAACGATGAGGCGCTGCGCTCGGGAGCCTGGTGGTTTTATCAGAAGCTTGGCTTTCGGCCGCGGCACGGGGCCACCCTGCGCCTCATGCGTCAGGAACTACGACGCATGGGGAGGGATCCCGCGCACCGCTCGCCCCGGACCACCCTGGAGAAGTTGTCCACGGAGAACGTGTACCTGGCGGTCGGTCCGATACGGCGGGACGTCCTCGGTCTGCTCCCCCTGGCCGACGTAGGCCTCCGGATCACCCGCTACTTGGCGCGACGCTTCGGCTCCGACCGCGAAGAGGCAGCGCGGGTGTGTGCCGAGGAGGCGGCGGAACGCCTCGGCGTTCGCTCGCGGGCCAGTTTTTCGGCGGGAGAGCGTCTGGCCTGGGAGCGGTGGGGTCCGCTGCTGGCCGTCATGCCCGGCCTCGAGGCCTGGCGTCCGGCCGAGAAGCGGGCGCTCGTGGAGGTGGTGCGGGCGAAGGGCGGGCGGCGTGAGAGCGAGTTCGTCGCTCGCTTCGACCGGCACCGCCGATTGCGGCGGGCGGTGCGGGCTCTTGCCGAGGGCCGAGAGCGGGCCTGAGGAGGTTGTGCACCGTCCCGCCCAGCTACCCCCTCCCCGGGATCTTCTGTAATCTGTGCCCCCGGGATCCGATTTGGGGGACCCCGCGAAGGCGGAGATGAGGAGGTGGGACATGTGGAGGAAGGTGTTGGTGGGCGTGGGCATCGTGGTGGCGGTCGCGGCGTTGGCCGCGATGGCGTTCTCGCAGGCGCAAGAGGATCCTCTGGATCCCCTTCGCGCCGCCGGCGACACGCACAAGCTGGCGCTCGAGAACAAGTTCGTGCGGGTTCTGGACGTCCACATCCCGCCCGGAAAGGTGGAGCCACGGCACCGACATCCCCACGGGATGACCGTCTACTTCACGGATTGGGACGCGAGAGTGACGCCCGACGGCGGCCCCAGTGAAGTCCACCATCGCAAGGCGGGAACCTACCAGTGGAGTGAGGCCGTCACTCACGCCGTCGAGAACGTGGGGCAAGTGGAAGGCCATGTCCTGCGGATCGAGTTGAAGTTCTAGCCGGGAGAGACTACGACCATCGAGGGCCGGTTCTTACCAGGGGTCCCGAAGGGCGCGAGCTCCTGCACCACCGGAAGGTCCAGGCCGGGGTGAATAGCGAGGGAGCACTGTCGCACCCTCCAGAGCTCCTCTGGGGCTAGGCGTCCTCCCGGAGGGCCGGCGCGTCCTTGCGGCGTTTGTCCGGACGGGGACCTAGTGACCGCGCTCGTCCGGCTAGACCGTGGCCGCTCCCGCCAGGGCCTGGTCCAGGATGTCGGCGGCCTGGTCGGCGTCGGCCGCGCTCACGTTGAGGGCGGGGGAGATGCGGAGGACGTTGCCGTAGAGCCCGCCCTTGCCGATGATGAGCCCGCGGTCCTTGGCCGCCTCCATCACCGCCGCCGTGGCCTGGGCGGCCGGCTCCTTGCTCTTCCGGTCCTTGACCAGTTCCACTCCCTGCATCAGGCCCATGCCCCGCACCTCGCCCACCAACGCGTGCTTTTCCTGGAGCTTCTCCAGGCGCGACCGGAGGTGGGCCCCGACCGCGGTTGCGTTGTCCAGGAGGCGATCGCTGGCGATGGCGTCCACCACCGCCTTAGCCGCGACCATGGTCACGGGGTTACCCCCGAACGTGGCGATGGTCAAGCCCTTGAAGGAGTCCGCTACCTCCGCCCGGGCCACGGTGGCCCCGATGGGGTGACCGTTGGCCAGACTCTTGGCGGCCACAATGATGTCCGGCTTCACGCCGTATTGCTCGATCCCGAACCACTTGCCGCCCGTCCGCCCCCACCCGGTCTGGACCTCGTCCGCAATGTAGAGGCCCTCGTGCTTGCGCACGATCTCCGCCACGATACCCGGGTACTCCTTGGGAGGGGTGATGAAGCCACCCACCCCCAGGATGGGCTCCGCGATGAAGGCGGCGGGGCGCCCCGAGGTCGTGGTGCGGATGACGTCGGCCACATCCTCCGCACAGGCAACCCCGCACTCCGGGTAGCTGAGCTTGAGCGGGCAGCGATAGCAGTAGGGGGCGACCGCGTGGCGGATGGAGGGGTCGTGGACGCCCCCCAACCGCCAGCCGGCGTGGGCGGTGAGGGACATCGAGAGCATCGACCGCCCGTGGTAGCCGTGGCGCAGGCCGATGATCTCGGTGCGCTGGGTGTGGACACGGGCGGTCAGAATAGCGGTCTCGATGGCCTCCGTCCCGCTGTTGGTGAAGAAGACCTTGGCCGGCTTGTGTCCGGGGAAGAGATCGACCAGGGTCTCCGCCAGCTCCACGATGGGCACGGTGGGAAAGAGGGTGGAGACGTGCTGCAGAGTCCGGATCTGTTTTTCGATCGCGGCCACCACCCGGGGCTCGCAGTGGCCCAGGCTCACGGTGACGATCCCCCCGAAGAAGTCCAGGTACTTCTTTCCCTCCGCGTCCCAGAGCCACTTCCCCTCCCCCCTTACGAAGGGAAGCGGTTCCTTGTAGTAGGTGCCGAGGCCGTAGAGGAGCTTTCGGTATTTCTCAATGATCTCTTTGCTGTCCATTTGTCGCTCCCTAGGCTATCGAGGGGCCGGGGCCGGAACTCGCCGCGCCCCTCCGCTCGTTCAGAGAGAGTCACGTCCGTCCTCGCGGCCTCGGCAGTGGTTCGCGGAGACCTGCTCCTAGTAAAGGCTGCCCTTGCGCGCCTGCCCCGTGTAGTCCACGTAGACGGTCTTGACCTCGGTGAAGAACTCGAGGGCCGTCGTCCCCTGCTCCCGTGGTCCCACGCCCGTGGCCTTCATGCCCCCGAAGGGAAGCTGGGCCTCCCCACCGGGGGTGCCGCTGTTGACGTGCACGATACCGGCCTCGATTCCGTCCACGAAGCGGAAGATCCGGCCCGCATCCTGGGTGAAGATGGCGGCGGAGAGCCCGTAGCGCACGGCGTTGGCCGCCTCGAGGGCTTCCTCGAAGGAACGGACGCGCATCACGCTTATCACGGGGCCGAAGATCTCCTCCTGGGCAACGCGCATGGTGGCCTTCACATGATCGAAAACGGCGGGCTCCAGGAAATATCCATGCTCGTGGGCACCGCTGGAGAGGCGGCGGCCCCCGCAGACCAGGGTCGCGCCCTCCCCCCTTCCCACATCGATGTAGCGGAGGTCGGTGTCCAATTGAGCCTGGTCCACAGCCGGGCCCATGTCGATGCCTTCGTGGGCCCCGTTGCCGATGCGGACCTTGCCCGCCCGTGCGGCAAGGCGCTCCACGAAAGCATCCGCGATCTTCTCCTCCACGATCACGCGCGAGGTGGCGGTGCATCGCTGGCCGGTGGAGGCGAATGCCCCTTGGGCGGTTGACTCCACGGCCAGGTCAAGGTCGGCGTCCTCCAGGACCACCACCGGGTTCTTCCCACCCATCTCGCACTGGACGCGAATCATGCGTTTGGCCCCGCGGGCGTAGATCTCGGCCCCCACCTCGTTGCTCCCCGTGAACGAGACCGCGCGTACATCCTCGTGGTCCAGGAGCGCGTTACCCACCGTGCCTCCCGAGCCCAAGACCATGTTCAGGACACCCGGGGGGACGCCCGCACGCTCGAAAATCGAGACTACCGCGCCCGCGGTGTCAGGGGTCAGGCTGGCCGGTTTGAAGACGACAGTATTGCCGGCCACGAGGGCGGGCGCGATCTTCCAGCAGGGGATTGCGACCGGAAAGTTCCAGGGCGTGATGCAGGCCACCACCCCCAGGGGTTGGCGAACGGTGTAGCAGAAGTTCTTGGGCAGCTCCGAAGGGAGGGTGTGGCCACCCGGGCGGCGTCCCTCGGCGGCGATGAACTCCAGTATGTTGATCGTGCGCTGGATCTCCCCCAGCGATTCCTTGACCGTCTTACCCTCCTCGCGGGTGAGCCGGCGCGCCAGGTCCTCCTTCTCCTTCTCCATGAGGGCCCAAGCCCGGTAAAGGATGCCGCCGCGGACAGGGGCGGGGGTGTCCCGCCAGGCCGGGAAGGCGGCGCGAGCCGCGGCCACCGCGCCCCGCGCCTCCTCCGCGGTGGACATGGGCAGGAGCCCCAAGACGTCACGGGTGTCGGCGGGGTTCCGGTTGAGGGTGGTCTTGCCGGAGGCGGACTCCACCCACTGCCCGCCGATGAAGTTGCGGTAGGGCCGGACCGCGACGGCATTGGCGGCGGCGCTCACGGAGCCACCAGCGGCCCGTAGGCGTCCGGCCGCCGGTCGCGGAAGAACTGCCACACCGCGCGCACCTCGTCGATCATGTCCAGATTCAAGTCTGCCACCACCACCGCGTCCTTGTCCCGCGGCCCCTGGGCCAGGATCTTCCCCCGGGGATCGCAGAAATAGCTCTTGCCGTAGAACTCCCCCATCTTCCAGGGGGCCTCGAGACCCACGCGGTTGATGGCCCCCACGAAGTAACCGTTGGCCACGGCGTGGGCGGGCTGCTCCAGCTCCCACAGATACTCCGAGAGACCGGCCACCGTGGCCGACGGGTTGAGGACAATCTCCGCCCCGTTCAAGCCCAGCGCGCGCGCCCCCTCCGGAAAGTGGCGGTCGTAGCAGATGTAGACGCCGACCTTGGCGTAGGCGGTCTCGAAGACCGGGTAGCCCAGGTTGCCTGGTCGGAAGTAAAACTTTTCCCAGAACCCGGGCTTGCAGTGGGGGATGTGGGTCTTGCGATACTTGCCCAGGTACTTTCCATCTGCATCGATCACGGCCGCGGTGTTGTAGTAAATACCCGCCGCCTCCTCCTCGTAGACGGGCACGACCAACACCATGCGATGCTTGCGGGCCACTTTTCGCATGAGGGCCACGGTGGGCCCTTCGGGCACCCGCTCCGTCAGGTCGTACCAACGGGTCTCCTGCTCCGCACAGAAGTAGGGGCCGTAGAAGAGCTCCTGGAGGCAGAGGATCTTGACCTTCTGGCGGACGGCCTGGTCAATGAGCTTCAGGTGCTTCTCGACCATGGCCTTCTTGATGGCCGGCAGGCCGGCCTCGGGACCTTTCACGTTCCTGGCCTGGATGAGGCCGCAACGGACGATCCGGGGCATGGGAATCTCCTTATCCTCTGGGCGGGCGACAGTATGCCACGGGTGGTGGGACTTCTCCCAGCGGGGAGCGCCGCTTTTGGGTCTAAACTGGCGACATGAAGAAAAAGATGATGGCGCTCGCCCTGCTCGTCGCCCAGCCCCTGGCCGCCCAGGTCAAAGAGACGAACCGGCTCGACGCCTGCCGCGAGGTGTTGCAGGAGGTCTTGGACATGCCCGAGGGCATCCCCCGCGACCTCCTGGCCAAGGCGGAGTGCGTGATCGTGATCCCCAGCGCCAAGAAGTTTGCCCTCGGTTTCGGGGGGCGCTTCGGCAAGGGAGCGGCCGTATGCCGGACGGGTGGCCGCGGTCCGTGGGGTCCCCCCCTCATGGTCAGCATCGGGGGGGGGAACTTCGGACTCCAGATCGGGGGGGAGGCCGTGGACCTCGTCTTCTTGGTCATGAACCGCAAGGGGATGGAGCACCTCCTGCAGAGCCAGTTCACGCTCGGGGCGGACGCTTCCGTGGCCGCGGGGCCCAAGGGCCGGAACGCGGAGGCCGCCACGGACATCCAAATGTACGCAGAGATACTCACCTACTCCCGCAGCCGGGGGCTTTTCGCGGGGATCGCGATCGATGGTGCCGTCATCAAGCAAGACAAAGACGGCAACGAGCGCGTCTACGGCGACGCGGTGAGCCCGAAAGCTCTCCTTTTCACCCCCGGCCAGGCCATCCCCCCCGCGGGGAAGGCCCTAGTAGATGCCCTCCGCGGGATCTCCCCGGAGAAGACCGGCCCCTAGCCCCGTCGTCGTCTAAAGAGGGCGGTGGGAGCCGAGGAGTCTCACGAGACCCTCCGACATGCTCGGCACGTAGGTGATGAGAAGAACGGCCAAGGCCATGATCAGCAGGAAGGGGAAGGCGTTCTTGGTGACCTCGGTCAGGGGTTTGTTGAAGCGGGAGGAAGAGAGGAAGAGGTTCAGGCCGAAGGGAGGGGTGAGGAAGCCCAGCTCCAGGTTGGCCAGGAAAATCACCCCCAGATGGAGCGGCTCCACCCCGAAGGCGGCTCCCAGGGGCACGATGAGGGGCGCTATGGCCACGATGGCCGCGTAGATCTCGACCAATGACCCCACGAACAGGAGGAGGGCATTTAGGGTCAGGAGGAAGAGGAACTGGGAGTGGATGTGGGCCTTGACCGCGGTCACCAGCAGGTCCGGGATCTGGGCGTCCACGATGTAGCTGGTGATGCCCATGGCCGCGCTCAGCAGGATCAAGACCGCGCCCGTGAGAACGGAAGACTTGATGAGCGCCCCCGGCAGGGTCCGCAGCGGGTGCAGATCACGGATGATGAAGCACTCCACGACCACCGCGTAGACCAGAGCGGCGGCCGCGGTCTCCACCATGGAGGCCCGCCCGCTCGCGAAGAGCCCCACCACGAAGAAAGGCAGGAGCAGCTCCCATTTGGCCCTCCAGGTCGCGGCCAGGACCTCGCGGCCGGCGAAGGGTTGGCGGGAGGTCTTCAGGCCGCGCCCCACGTAGATTCCGTAGGCCGCGACGAGGACGATCATGAGGATGCCGGGGAGCAGCCCCGCCAGATACAGAGAGTCGGCGGGCACGCTCTGCTCCCGGGTGCCGGCCACCACGCTGTAGAGGATCACGGGCAGGCTGGGGGGGAAGAGGAGGCCCAGGCTTCCGGCAGCGGTCACTAGGCCGAGGGAGAAACCCTCCGGGTACCCGTCGTCCTTCAGCATGGGGTACAAGAGGCCCCCCACGGCTATGATGGTGACCCCCGAGCCCCCCGTGAACGTGGTGAAGAGGGCCAGGACCGCGGTCACGATGACAGCCAGCCCCCCCGGCATCCAACCGAGCAGGGACCGGAAGAAGCGCAGCAAGCGTGCGGACGCTCCGCTCTCGGCGAGGAGGTAGCCGCAGGCGGTCAGCAACGGGATCGCGGGCAGGGTGGGGGACGCGATGAGGCGGTAAATCTCGGCGGAGACCGCGGCGACGGGGATGCCCTCCCGGAAGAAGAAAAAGAGGGAGAGAGCGCCCATGGCCACGAAGACGGGCGTGCCCAGAACTAGGGCGGCCAGGATCAAGACCACCACCACGCCCGTGAGCGAGTTCGCGGCCTCGGGGGCGAGGCCGAGGGCGAAGATGGCGGGGATGGCCAGGAGGGCGAGGAGCCGTCCTCTCCATCCGGTCGAGGCCCGCCAGGCGAAGCGCAGGGCCATGAGGCCCAGAGCGACCGGCATCACAAGCTCGCTGACCCACTCCGGGATCCCGTTGGGTAGGACGTTTCCTTGCTGCCGATTGGCGCCGATCAGGCCCAGGGATGCGTAGGTCAGGACGGCCACCGTCGCCGCGGAGATTGCGGCGGCCATGACGCGGCCCACGCGGCGAACCCGTCCCTCCCCGAATAACTCGGCCGTAGAAAGGGTCAAGTGCCTCCCCTCGCGGGTGGCGAGGAGGCCGCCCAGGAAGGCCAGCCACAGGGTGAGCTGCTGCAGATAGGCGGCGCCCCCCGGAACATGGAAGCCGCCCAGGGGGCGTCCCAGCATGTTCACCAGGGGCAGCAACGCGGCCAGGGCCAAGGCCGCGATCAGCGTCCACTCCTCCAACCGGCGGAGCGCGGCCGGGAGAGTCAACGGCTGGCCGCGCCGCCGCGCTTGCGGTACTCGTCCCGATAGCGCAAAGCCGCGTCGAAGGCTTCCGCGGGCACGATCTGCCCACGGATCTTCGGGTACATTGCCTCAGTCAGCTTGTACCACTCGGCCCTCTGTTTGGGGCTCACGGGAACCACAGTGACCCCCCGCTTCTTCATCGCCTCCACGTCCTTGGCCTCGCTCTGCCGGACCTCCTGCTGCAACCGCCGGCCGGCTTCGCGCGTGGCCTCCATCATGGCGGGCCTGAGGTCGGCGGGGATTTTCTCCCAGGTGGACTTGGTGATCAGGGTCGCGCCCAACAGGAGCTGCCAGCGCAGGTCGGTCATGTTTCGCGCGTAGTTGAAGAACTGGGAGATCACCGCCACCTGAGGCGGGGAGCCGAGCGCGTTCACGAGACCGGTTTGGAGGGCGGTGGAAATCTCCGTGGAGGGGAGGGGCACGGGATTGAAGCCCGCCGAGCGCCACACCTCCACCGCCTGGGTGTCCCCCGCCCAGGAGAAGAGCTTGAGGGCGCGCAGGTCGTCGGGAACCGCCACCGGTTTCTGGGTGAAGAAGTGGACCCAGCCGCCGTCCGCCCAGTTCAGGACGATGAAGCCCTTCGCCTCGAGGCTCGCCTCCAGCCGAGGTTGCATCTTCTCCAGAACGTAATAGACCTCCTCGTAGGAGTCGTACATCAGGGGGACCCCGAGGGCGTAGACGGACTTGTCGATCTCAGCCACCCCCACTTCGGTGAGCACGCCCGCGTTCAGCGTCTCCAGCCGCATCTTGCGGACCACGTCGGGGTCGTCGCCGGCCACGCCCCCCGGGAAGAGACGGACCACCACCCGCCCCCCGGAGATCGTCTTCCACTTCTCCAGCGTCTCCTTGAGGACCAGGTGCCAAGACGACCCCTCGGGCACGAGCGTCGCCATGCGCACGATCAGGGGAGCCTGGGCGGCGGCCCCGGGCATGGCGCGGACCGCGAGGGTGGCCCCCGCGAGCGCGCCCGCCGCGGCCAGTGCCGCCGCGCGTGCCAACCTCGTTCTGGGAAAGAGTCGATGCATGAAATCTCCCTACTCGATGAAGAGCTCGTCGACGCGGGACAGGAGCCAGCGCGCCCGCCTCTGGGCGAGCAGGTTGGCCAGCCGCTGGTTGGTCGCCTTGTTCGCGTCCACCGCCAGGGCCTTCTGCAGGAGGGCCACGAACTCCTTCCGGTCCTGCCGTGAAACCGCAGCGCTCTCAGCGTAGGTCACATAGGGCCAGGCCCGCTGTCCCTTGGAGAGCTCGAGGGACCGCTCCAGGTGCTGGCGGGCTCGCTCCAGGGAGCCTCCGACCGAGGCCCGGCCGGCCTCGTAAGCGATGAAGAAGTCGTGCGCGGAGCCCAGATCGTACCCCTCGTCCAGCTCGAGCGACCGCTTCATCAGGGCCTCGGCCAGGCGCTGGTCGGCGGAGAGCTCGGAGTCGTTGATGGAGATGGAGATCGCCGCGCCCCAGGCGTTGGCCGTCCAGTAGAGCAGGGGTACGTGCTGCTTACGGGTGCTCTGCAGCGCCGCGGACGGGTCGGCGCGCAGCCGGTCACGAAAGCCAGGGAAATCCACCTCCAACCCCCGGAGGCCATACTCGAGGGCCCGCAGGTACAGCTTCCGGGCCCGCGTGCGCAAGGCCGTGGCCCGGGCGAGGTCCTGGGCCTCGATGAAGTCCCCCTCTTCCTGGACGAAGGCATAGGCGTACTGCGTGAAGCCGCTGGCCGTCGCGTAGAGGAGCCCCTTGTGGCGGGGCGACTCCAAGAGGAGGCCCTCCATGGTCTTGAGACCAAAGGGTATAGCGTCCCGAACCAGCTCCGGGTCCTCGTCGGAGGCGAAGTTCGAGCCTCCTTTGGCGAGTGCGTTCCCCAGCGAATTCACGGCGATCGATCGGAGAGAGCAACCGGGAAGGGCGAGGGCGGACACGGTGAACGCGACGGCGAGCAGGGTCGGGTTGTCCCGCTTCATCCTCCTCCTTGCGCTTCCGATTGTAGCATCCGTCCGCGCGCGCTCCCGCCGCCGCCTGGCGGGCCCGAAGGACCCGGTCCACCATGACCGCGCTCGGGCCCGGCCTCGGCGGAGGGGTGGTGCGGAGGGCGCCCCGGCCCCCGGCCGGCCGTCATCGCTTGGCCCAGAGGAGGATCCGCTTGTAGGGAAGGAAGTAGGGACGACTGTCCGCCAGGGCGGGGAGGAGCCGCTCCCGATAGCGCTCTTGGAAGAGCGAAAAAAGATCGGGGGAGAGGCGCTGCTGATAGTCGGTGAGGAGCGTTCCCTTCGTCCACTCCACGACCTCCTCGCGCGACTTCAGCCGATGTCCGTAGACCTGGAGCCGAACCTGCTGCTCTTGATAGGCCAGCCGATCCAGGCTGAGCGCATACTCCTCGGGCGGCAGGACGGGCGAACGCCGAACGTATCCCCCGAGTGCTTCTCGAAAGGGGGCCTCCCCCGCTACTTGGGCGGCTACCGTCTGCGAGAGATGGTCGTGGTTCGCGGGCACCTGGATGGCGAGTTGTCCGCCAGGTGCGAGCAGGCTCGCTAGGGAGCGCAGGAGGTGGTCGTGCTCCGGCACCCAGTGGAGGGCGGCGTTCGAGAAGATCAGGTCCCAAGGTGCCTCCCCGGTCCGCGCGGCGGCAAACTGGAGGATCTCGTTCTTCTCGAAGCGCAGGCCATCTGCCGCGTGGGCCCGGCTCTCGGCCAGCATGGCCGCGGAGCTGTCGATCCCGAGCGTCTCGCGGGCCCCAAGATGCCGGTGAAGTCTGCGGGTCAGCTCGCCGGTGCCGCAGCCCAGGTCCACCACCCGCATCCCGGGCTGGGGCCGCACCAGGTTCAAGAGGTCGAAAAAGGGCTGGCTGCGCTCCTCGTGGAAGCGGTTGTACTGCCTAGGGTCCCACGCGTCCTCCGCCATTAAGAGGCCTCCCGCCCCGAAAGGCCTAGGCTAACCCAAGTCCCTTTCTTCCGCCGACCGCTCCGCGAATCGCATCGCGGGAGGGGTCCCGATGGAACGACGGTTGCGGCATCTCTAGAACGGAAGGAGGGTCCATGGACCGACGAGCCAAGGAGTTCCTGACCGCGTTCTCTCGGGCTGCACAGCTTGTCCGGCGGGTCCGGGCCTGTCCCCAACCCACACCGGCGCGACCGAATACTTCTAGGATGTGGCTCGTCTGCGCGCCATCGCGGACGGTCTGGTCCGGCGCGGATTTGGCCGCGGGCCGCCTTTGTGCGCTCGGAAAGGGTGAGGGGACCACGCCGAGGTGACGTCTCCCAACCCCAAGATACCTAGTTCGAGCCTCGAATCAGGCCCTCCGCCCGCAAGAATTCCACGGCCACGTCGGCCGGCGCGCGGTGCCCGCCGTCGACTTCTTGGTTCATGCGGCGCATGGCCGACTCCGGAATGAGTCCGGCCAAGGAAGCGAGCGCGGCCTCCAGGCCGGGATGTAGGGCGAGGCGGGCCGTGTTCGCCACCGGCACCGCGTCATAGGGGGGGAAGTACCGCCGATCATCGTCGAGCACCACGAGATCGAGGGCGTCAATAAGCCCGTCGGTGGCGCTGCCCACCACGAGGTCGACTTGGTTCTGGGCGAGGGCTTGATAGAGCAGCCCCAGATCCATCTCGCGGGGACGCAGTCCGAGGCGAAAGCCGTAGGTCTGCGATAGTCCGGACAGGCCGTCCGGACGCTCCAAGAACTCACCGAAGAGACCGACGCGCAACGTAGCGGCGTGGGGAGCGAGATCGGAGATGCGGGAGATGCCGTGAGCGCGGGCAAAGGGGCGGCGCATGACGAGGGCGAAGGTGTTGTTGAAACCGAGGGGTGGTCCCACGTTGAGGCCCATTCCTCTATACGCCTCGCGGACAGTGGCGAGCACGCGCGCGGAGTCCGCGGTGGCCGGGCGCTTCAGGATGTCGGTGAGGGCGGTGCCCGTGTATTCGACATAGACGTCAAGCTGACCGGACCTCACCGCCTCATGACAAAGGATAGTACCCCCGAGATTGAGCCGACGGTCGACGGGGAAGCCGCGCGCCTCCAGGAGGGTGGAGATCACCTGCCCCAGGATGACCTGTTCCGTGAAGTTCTTTGAGCCCACCACCACCGCTCGAGACGCGGGGCGGGCGCCGCTGGCCAGGGCCAAGCCGAGGGCCGCGGTCAAGGCCAAGGCGAGACCGGCGGCCGCGTAGGCCGGCCGTCGACTCCCCTCCACTGCGCCCAGCAGGCCGTCGGCCAGGAGCGCCAGGAGCGCGGCGGGGATGGCCCCGGCCAGGATGAGCCGGGTGTCCACGGTGGCGAGGCCACGAAAGACGTACGTTCCCAGGCCGCCCGCCCCGATCGCAGCCGCGATGGTAGCGCTGCCCACCGAGACCACGGCCGCGATGCGCACGCCGGACAGGATCACGGGCAGGGCGAGCGGGAGCTCGACCATCCGCAGCCGCTGGCCCGTGGTCATGCCCAGGCCGGTGGCGGCTTCGACCGCGGCCGGGTCCACCTGGCGGATGCCGGTGTAGGTGTTCCGCATTATGGGCAGGAGGGCGTAGAGCACGAGGGCCACCACGGCGGTGCGGGTCCCGATGCCGCCGATGAAGGGGATGGGGATCAGGAAACCGAAGAGGGCCAGGCTGGGAATGGTCTGGGCCAGGCTGGCGAAGCCCAGGAGCGGGCGGGCCAGGCGCGGAGAGCGCGTCATGGCGACGCCCAAGGGCAAGCCCAAGACGACGGCCAGGACGGTGGAGACGAGCACGAGGATCACGTGCTGGCCCGTGAGCGCGAAGAGTTCGACCCTTCGCTCCACGAGGAAGGCGAGAAATTCGGTCATGGCAGGGCCGCCCCGACGAAGTCGCGGACGAAGCCGGGTCGTGGCTCTTCGCGGATCTCGCGCGGGCTCCCGCGCTGCAGAACACGGCCGCCGTCCATGACCCCCACTTCGTCCGCCAGCCGCAGTGCCTCCGGCACGTCGTGGGTGACGAGGACCACCGTCTTCCCGAGGCGCGACTGTAGCTCGCGGAACTCGTCTTGGATGCGCCGGCGCGTGAGGGGATCGAGGGCTCCGAACGGCTCGTCCATCAGGAGGAGGGGAGGGTCGGCGGCGAGGGCTCGGGCCAGGCCCACCCGCTGGCGTTCACCGCCCGAGAGCTGGGCCGGCCGGAGCGGCGGGAAGCGAGCCGCGTCCAGGCCCACGAGGGTCAGCAGCTCGCGCGTGCGTTCCTCCTGCCGTTCCCGGGGCCAGCCGAGCAAGCGGGGGACGAGGGCCACGTTCTCGGCGACGGTCAGGTGGGGAAGCAGGCCCGTTTCCTGGATGACGTAACCGGTCCGACGCCGCAAGGCGATGGGGTCCCAGCGGGCCACGTCTTCGCCCAGCACCGAGATCCGTCCAGAATCGGGTCGCACGAGGGCGTTGATCGTCTTGAGGGCGGTCGTCTTGCCGGAGCCACTGGTCCCGAGCAGGACCAGGACCCGCCCCTGGTCCACCGCGAAGGACACGCCGTCCAGAGCGTCTACGCCCGAGGGGTAGCGCTTGCGAACGTCGACGAGCTCGACCGCGTGCATGGTGCTACCGAGAGAGGGCGGCGAGCCAGGCCCGGAAGAGTTCGTCCAGGAATGGGGCCTTGGGCGGCGGTGCCGCCAGCTCGATTTGCACGACGCCATCGCCGCGGCGCCGGAAGGCCCCGCGCAGGGTCTGCACCGTACCCCATTGTTCGCGGCGCAAGCTGTAGGAGCCGGCTCCCAGCGATCCCGTCGGCCCGGCGCAGGCCGCGCTCGCCCCCTCGGGAGTGAAACCGGGAGCGCGCCACCAGGCCGCGCGTAGGGAGACCGTGAAGTCGCCCGCCGGTGACGCGGAGAGGACGGAATCGGGCGGCGGGAGCCGGGGGCAGGCGTGGGGAGCGGTCGGCTCCCGGACCCAGCTCGGTGGGAAGGGCAGGGCCGGCGCGCCCGGGTTGGGGAGGCTGGCCGGCTCCAGCGCCGTGGGCGCCGCGGCCGTGAGCTCGGCGGTGAGCAGGGGGTCCACCTCCAGGCTCGCGAGCGAGCCTCGAAGGATCGAGCGGTTGAAAGCAACCTGCCACGCGGGGCCGACCCAGCGCGCGAGCACCTTCTCCTTGCCCAGGTCGATAAGCGCGTACTCCATCAGCAACTCCGCCGTCCGGGGGCCCGCGGAGGGGATGCCGGCCGCCACCCCGACCCGCGCTGGCCATCCCCCGATCCGGGCCGTCAGGCCGCGGGGGCCGCCCGAGGCGACGAATCCGTCAGAGCCCTGCCCGGAGAGGAGGAGCGCCTCCAGGTCGGAGAGGCTGCGGGCGGTGGCCAGGCGGTCGACATGGAGGGCGACATCGCCGGAAGGGTCGGCGGCATAGAGGCGAAGCCGGCTGGGGGCCGTGTCCTCCAGGCCATCGGGCAGCCGAAGCCGCACCCCCTTCCCCTCGGGGGACGAGAGGGGTCCGAGCTGCCGGCGATGGGCCGGGAACACCCGCTCCAGACCACTCACCTCCAGGAAGTCCTTGGCCCGGTTGATGGGGATGGCGAAGCCGACGCCGGGGCCCCGCCCCAGGCGCATGCGGATCACGCCCACCACGTAGCCCTCCTCGTCGAGCATGGGGCCCCCGCTGCTGCCCGGGCTCACGGAGGCGTCGGTCTGGATGTAGCGCGGCTCCCCCTCGTCGCTGGCACGGAGGGCAGCCACCACTCCCCGGCTGACGCTCGCCTGGGCTGGTGCGTCCTGCATCCCCGCCCTGCCCACCTCGACCGCGCCGCCGAAGGGAAATCCCAGCACCCTCACCGGCTGGCCCGGCTCCAGAGCGTCCGAGTCCCCGAGGGGGATGAAGGGCAGGCCGGCGCCGGTGACAGAGAGGACGGCCAGATCGAGGTCGGCGTCGGCAGCGTCCACAGCGGCCTCGAACCGTCGGCCATCCGTGGGCAAGACCACCTCGATCCTCCTCACCTCAAGCTTTACCCGGACGGGGGTGCCGCGGCGGTTCAGGGTCAGCTCGGAGCCGCTCACCACGTGCTGGTTGGTGAGCAGGTGCCCGAAAGCCGAGATCAGGAAGCCACTGCCCGTCCCGATCTCGACATTAGACCTCTCTCGAGACTGCTTCCAGCCCTGATCGTACTCTTCGCGGACCTCGCCGATGACGCGGATAAAGACCGTAGCCTCCTCGGGAGCAGCGGCGACGCCGGCTGCGGCCGTGCGGGTGAGGGCGAGCAACAGGACAGAGAGACCAGCCGTTTTCACGAAGCGAATCCTAGCGGGGAGCTCTCCGGAGTGTCAAAACCGCCCTGACGCCCTTGACGCCGGGCCCGCGATCTGGGGTAATCAGGGCGCTGCCCTGGAGCAGACAAATCAAGGAGTTCAACAAAATGAAGACCGCGAGGTGGGCGTGTGGCTTGCTGACCCTGGGCCTGCTGGGCCTGGGGGCGAACATGGGGGGGGCCCAGGAGGCCAAGAAGTCCGAGGAGACCAAGAAGGCTGCTCCGGCCATGCCCCCGCTGCCGAAGCCCGGGCCCGAGCATGAGTTCCTAAAGAACGACGTCGGCGTCTGGGACGCAACGGTGGAGATGTTGGGCGGCCCCCCCAATGTTTCCAAGGGGGTGGAGACGGACACCATGCTCGGGGGCCTCTGGCTGGTGACCGATTTCAAAAGCGAGATGATGAACCAACCTTTCCAGGGGCACGGCGTGACCGGCTACGACCCCGCCAAGAAGAAGTACGTGGGCACGTGGGTGGACAGCATGTCGAGCGGGCTCCAGATCTCGGAGAGCATCTACGATGCCAGTAAGAAGACCATGACGGGCTGGATCGAAGGACCAGACATGACCGGCAAGACGGCGAAGATCAAGGCGGTGACCGAGTATAAGGACCCCGACACCCGCGTCTTCACCATGTACTTCCCGGGCCCCGACGGCAAGGAGGCCCCCGGGATGCGCATCACCTACAAGCGGCGCAAGTAACGGGTCGACCCTCTAGGAGGTCGACGACTGGAAGCGAGGGCGGCCGTGAAAAGCGGGCGCCCCGAGCCGCCCTCGTCTCCGGTCACGTGACGCCCCGCCCCGAACCTGCGGCGAGGGGCCTCCGCGGTCACGCGAAGTCGAAATCGACCACGATCGGTAAGTGGTCGCTGGCCACGCGGGACAGGCTGAGTCGGCAGCGACGCCCCGCGAGGAGGCGCAGGGGGCCCCGGTAGTAGATCCGGTCCAGGCTGCCCTGGGGGAAGAAAGAAGGGAAGGTTGGGACCGCCCGCTCGCGCCGGCGATCGCCGCCGGTGGCGGAGCGAAAGGCGAGCCGATCCAGGAAGATCGGCTCCAGCTGTGAGCGCCAATCATTGAAGTCGCCCCCCACCAGACAGGCCACATCCGGGGAGAGAGCGGCGAACTCCCGCGAGCGCGTGAGCATGCCAACCTGGTTCTGCCGCTCGCGGGCGGAGAGGCCGAGGTGCAGGTTAAAGACCTCCAGCGGATGACGCCCGCCAAAAGGGCCGGGGAGGGCAATGCGGGTGTGCTGGCACCCCCGCCGCTTGTGGGGGCCCACCGTGAGGTCGATGTTGCGCTCGCGCTGGATCGGGTGGCGGCTCAAGGTGGCGTTCCCGTAGCGGCCCTTGCGCAAGGTGACGTTGTGGCCGATGGCCAGGTGGCGATAGTCCAGCCACGCGGCCAGCTCGCGGGCCAGGTTCATCTCCCGGGAGCGCGGCACCCCTTCGTCCACCTCCTGGAGGAGGACGACGTCGGGATCGTGGGCCTCGAGGATGCGTGCGATCCGCTCCGGTCGAAAGCGGCGATCCACACCGATGGCTCGATGGATGTTGTAGCTGAGCACGCGCAGCCTCATGGCCCCGGCGACCTCGCGGGCAAAGCCTCCCGCGAGACGAGTTTAGCAAAGGGCTGGTCGTCTTGACGCGCCGGGCCGGGGGCGTTAGCTTTCGGGCTCTCCATGGCCCGCTTCAAGCTCTGCCTCGAATACGCGGGGACGCGCTATCGAGGCTGGCAGGTCCAGAAGAACGCGCGCACCGTCCAGGGCGAGGTCCAGCGCGCGGTGAGGGCCGTGTCCGGGCGCACCGATTTCGAGCTCTACGGTTCGGGGCGGACCGATGCCGGCGTTCACGCCCTTCGGCAGGTCGCCCATCTGGACCTCGAAACGGCCACCCCTCCCCACCCCCTCCGCCGCGCTCTAAACGACGAGCTGCCCCCGGACATCCATATCCTCTCCGTGGAGAAGGTGTCGCGCCGCTTCCACGCCCGCCACGGGGCGGTGGCCCGCAGCTACCTCTATCAGATCTCGCGCCGGCGTACTGCCCTCGCCCAGCCCTTCGTATGGTGGATCAAGGATCCCCTGGACGTGGACCGCATGCGTCAGGCCGCGGGTCTCTTTGTGGGCATGAAAGACTTCCGGTCCTTCTCGGACCAGGACGCGGACGAGACATCTACCCGCGTGCTCGTCGATCGGGTTGACCTTAAAGAGGACGGCGCCCTCGTCCTCATCCGCATGCAGGGCTCCCACTTCATCTGGAAGATGGTCCGCCGAGTGGTGGGGGTGCTGGCGGAGGTGGGCCGCGGGGCTCTACGGGAAGAGGACGTGGTTCGATTCCTCCGCGAGCGCTCGGGGGCGCCCGCGCGGCTCACCGCCCCCCCCTCGGGGTTGTTCCTGGAGCGGGTCTTCTACCCGGGGGACGAGAGGGACCAACCCCTACAGGCGGTCACGAACCTGGCCGAAGGCCCTTGAGCCGCCGGATAGCCTCGTCC
Organism: Vicinamibacteria bacterium; assembly: GCA_035570235.1. Classification (NCBI taxonomy): domain Bacteria; kingdom Pseudomonadati; phylum Acidobacteriota; class Vicinamibacteria; species Vicinamibacteria bacterium. The sequence continues at coordinate 29,494 of DATMML010000036.1, forward strand.
AGGGTCGCATCGGTCTTGCAGAAGGCGAACCGCACGAGGTGGCGAGCCTCGGCACGGTTCCGGTAGAAGGCGCTCGTGGGAATGGCGGCCACCCCCACCCGGGCGGGAAGCTCCCGGCAGAAGTCCACGCCGTCCTCGAAGCCCAAGGGCCGGATGTCGGCCTGCGCGAAGTACGTCCCCGCCGGCGTGAGGACGCGGAAACCGGCCTCGGTTAGCCCCCCACACAGGCGGTCACGCCGCGCGCGGTAGTCAGCGCCTAGGGCCTGGTAGTACGCATCCCCCGTCTCCAGAGCCGCCACCAGCGCGTGCTGGAAGGGCGTCGCGCTGCAGAAGGTGATGAACTGATGGGCGGTGCGGAGGGCCGCGCTGATAGCGGGGGAGGCGCAGGAGTAACCGATCTTCCAGCCCGTGAGGCTGAAGCTCTTGCCGGTGGAGGAGATACTGACTACGCGCTCACGCATCCCGGGCAGGCTGGCCAGGGGGATGTGCTCGCCCTCAAACACGATGTGCTCGTAGACTTCATCGGTGATGGCCAGGATGTCATGGCGCCGACAGACCTCGGCGATGTGCGTGAGCTCGTCGCGGGTGAAGACCTTCCCCGCGGGGTTGTTGGGGCTGTTCAGGAGCAGGGCCCGGGTGCGGGGGCTGACCGCGGCCTCCAGGGCCGCGGGGTCATAGCGGAACCCGGCCCCCCCTAGGGTCACCACCCGGGGCACCGCCCCCGCCATGGCCAAGGCCGCGGGGTAGGCATCGTAGAAGGGCTCGAACAGTATGACCTCGTCTCCCGCCTCCAGCAGGCCCTGGAGAGTGGCGCAGATCCCCTCCGTGGCTCCCGCGTACACCGTCACCTCGGTCTCGGGGTCGTACTCGAGGCCATAGAAGCGCCGCTGGTGAGCTGCGATGGCGCGGACCAGCTCGGGCAGTCCGCTCGTTCGGCAGTACTGGTTGTGGCCGGAGCGGATGGCCGCTACCGCCGCCTCCTTTACGAAGTCGGGGCCATCAAAGTCCGGATAGCCCTGGCCAAGGTTCACCGCCTGGTGCTGAACGGCGAGCTGCGTCATCTCCGCGAAGATGGAGGTCCCAACCTTCCGTAGCCGGGAGCTCAGGTAGGGCCGAGCGCTCATGGCGTTTATTTCTTGCCCGGCTTGGCCTCCCGGGACAGGCTGGTATAGACGATCTCCGTGAACGTGTCCGGCTTCAGGAAGCCCTTGCCCCACTTGGCATCCCAGGCCGCGGTAGGCTTGGCCGCCTGCACCTCGGCTAGGGTCTTCCCGGCGCGAACCAGCGGCTCGATCTTGTCCCGCACCGACCCCAACATCTCCCGGTACTCCTTGAGCGCGACGCGGTCACCGAGGGGGCCGTGGCCGGGAATGATGCGGGTCTTCTCATCGGCCATTCCCAACATCCGATCTGCGGCCGCGATCACGCCCGTGAAAGAGCCGCCGCTGCCGAGGTCGATGAAAGGATAGAAGCCATTGAAGAAGAGATCGCCGGCGTGGATGACGTTGGCCTTTCTGAAATGGATCACGGAGTCGCCGTCGGTGTGGGCAGGGGAAACATGGCTCGCCTGGATCTCGTCCCCGTTCAGATGGAAGGTCACGGAGCTGTCATAGGTGACCACGGGCAATGCCTTCTCGGGGGAGGCGGGGATCTTACGCTTGAAGGCCTCGAGGAACTGCTCAGTGCTCATGCGCACGCGCACGTTGTCGTGGGCCACGATCAGGACTCCGGCCTCGCCCAGGTCCTTGTTGCCGCCGGTGTGGTCGCCGTGCCAATGGGTGTTGAGGACGAAACGGATGGGCTTGTCGCTGATGGCGGCCACCGCCGCCTTGATCTTGGGGGTCAAGGGAGCGTATTGGTCGTCGATGAGGAACACGCCGTCCCCGCCTGCGGAGACGCCGATGTTCCCCCCGGCCCCTACGAGCATGTAAACGCCCTCCGCCACCTTGGTCGTGGTGACCTCGACCTTGTCGAAGTCTGGCTCTTGGGCGAGGGTCCCTCCCCCGACGCCGAGAGCGAGGAGGGTGAAGGCGAGGCGTCGGAGCTCAGGCATTGGGATCTCCCTTTCGAAGGAACGGCCGGCATCATAACCCAAACCGACAAGGCCACGTGGAGTGGGCCGGGCGTCTCCGATGCGGAGATCGAGCCCCCGAAGGAGTGTGGCATAGTGCAGCGATGACCGATCCGCCTCTCCCTAACGATCTCGGCGACTTCGCCCGCGACCCCGGGCCCAACCCCGGGGGCCGCATCTCCAAGATGGCCACCGGTCTGGTGGGCTCAGAGATCCTCCGTATCTCTGGAGAGATTCGCGCCCTCGTCGCCGGGGGCCACCCCGTCTGCGACCTCACGGTGGGGGACTTCAGCTCCCGGCACTTCCCGATCCCCGAGCGGCTCTCCACCGACATTTGCGATGCTCTGAAAAACGGCGAGACCAACTACCCTCCCGCGAACGGAGTGGCTGAGCTTCGGCGAGCGGTGGGGCGCTTCTATGCACGGGAGCTGGGCCTGCTCTACCCCCAAGAGGCAGTACTGATCGCGGGCGGAGCGCGACCCCTGATCTACTGTCTCTACCGGACGGTCTGCGATCCGGGGGACCGCGTGGTCTACCCGGTTCCGAGCTGGAACAACAACCACTACGCACACCTGGCAGGGGCGGTCGGGGTCCCGGTGCCCTGCCGGCCCCAAGAGCGCTTCCTGCCCACGCGGGAGAATCTGGCGAGCTCCCTCCGCGGGGCCCGCCTCTTGTGCCTGAACTCGCCCCTGAATCCCGCCGGGACCGCCTTCACCGCCGAAGCCCTCGACGGCATTTGCGAGGTGGTGATAGCGGAGAACGAGACCCGCGGCCGGAGGGGGGAGCGGCCACTCTACCTGATGTACGACCACATCTACTGGATGCTCTGCTTCGGCGGAACCGTCCACGTGACCCCCCCGCAGCTCCGGGCGGAGATGGCTCGCTACACTGTCTTCGTGGACGGGATCAGCAAGGCCTTCGCCGCCACCGGCTTGCGGGTGGGATGGGCGGTGGGCCCGGCGGACGTCATTGACCGGATGTCGGCGGTGCTCGGCCACGTGGGTGCCTGGGCCCCGCGCGCCGAACAAGTCGCCACCGTGGGGCTTCTCGACGACGTTTCCGGAATCCGCGCGTTCCACGCCACCTTCAAGCAGAACGTTCAGGCCCGGCTCGCCCGGCTGCACGACGGTCTCCAGGCCCTCAAGGCCGCGGGCTTGCCGGTGGAGAGCGTCCCCCCCATGGGCGCCATCTACCTCACCGCCCGCCTCTACCCTTTCGGACGGCGAACCCCTGCGGGCGGGGTATTGCAGACCAACGAGGACGTGCGGCGCTTCGTGCTACAGGCCGCGGGCATAGGCCTCGTTCCCTTCCAGGCCTTCGGCGCTCCCGACGAGGATGGCTGGTTCCGCCTGAGCGTGGGCGCGGTCGGAGAGCCCGACATTGAGGCGGCGCTGCCCCGCCTGGCCAAGGCCCTCCGCTCGCTCGCCTGACCCTCGCTCGCGCGGTTCGAGCGCGAGGACTCCGGCACTGGCTTCGCGCTCTCGGTCCCCAACCGAGTCGGGGCCGGCGCCCTCCGGGGGGGTAGGGGTGCTACCCGGTTCGGCCGCCCCCGGAGGAACCCGCTCAGTCGAGAGCTTGGCGGAGATCGGCGATGAGGTCTTCCGGGTGTTCGAGGCCAATGGAGAGCCGAACCAGCTCCGGCGGGGCCGTCGAGCCCGGGCCCTCGCTGGAGGCCCGCTGCTCGATCAGGCTCTCCGTCCCCCCCAGGGAGGTGGCGCGCACGAACAGCTGAGCGCGAGCCACCACGCGCAGGGCGGCTTCGAGCCCGCCCTTGAGCCGCAGGGAGAGCATGGCCCCGAAAGCCTTCATCTGCCGCCGGGCCAGGGCGTGACCAGGGTCCGACTCCAGACCAGGATAGTGAACCGCGGATAGGGCGGGATGGTGGCTAAGGGCCTGGGCCACGAGAAGGGCGCTAGCGCTCTGGGTGGCCATGCGGCAGGCCAACGTGCGCAGCCCGCGCAGGACGAGCCAGGAGTTAAAGGGCGAGGCCACCGCCCCCAGGATATGGCGCACGTGAGCGACCGCCTCGAGGGTGGCATCGCGCCGGGCGAAAACGAGGGCGCCTCCCTGGACGTCGCTGTGGCCCCCGAAGTACTTGGTCGTGGAGTGCAGCACGACATCCGCCCCGAGCCCAAGGGGCTGCTGGAGGGCGGGAGTGGCGAAAGTGTTGTCCACCAGGATCTGCGCCCCCCGGGAGCGGACGAGGCGGATCGCCTCCGCGAGGTCCACCACTTTCATCAGCGGGTTAGACGGGGTCTCAAGGAGCACGAGGCGCGTCTCCGCCCGCAGGGCCTTTTCCAGGTCCGAGAGCCGGCTCATGTCTACGATTGAGGCGCGGATGCCCCAGCGGGGCAGGAACTCGCGGGCCGCCACTCCGTAGCCGTAGTAGGCGTCGTCCGGGAAGACGACGTGGGATCCGGGCTCCAGCGTCTGCAAGAGGGCCACCGCGGCGGCCGTGCCCGAGGCGAAGACGAGTGCCGCCGCCCCTCCCTCCAGGGGCGCCAGCGCCTCCTCGAGGTGGGCCTGGGTGGGGTTCGACTCGCGGATGTAGGTGTGGCCTCCGAGGGGCGTCCCGGAGGGATCGCGGGCGAAGTTGGTGGCCAAGTGGATGGGCGGAGCCACGGCCCCGGTCGCCCCGTCCGGCCCCGGGCCGGCGTGCACGGCGAGGGTCTCGAAGCGCAGGGTCATTGCCGGAGGGCCGAGAGCTCGGGGGTGCGGGCGCCAGGGGCCGTTGCCATCTCCACGAAGAGGCGGTGCAGGCCCCGGGATCGCGTCAGCTCGGGGTGGAAGGTGGCGGCCAGGACGCGGCCCTGCCGAACGAGCACCGGCTCCTCTCCCAGCCGGGCCAGCACTTCCACCGCCGGCCCCAGGGCCCGGAAGCGGGGAGCGCGGATGAAGACCGCTTCCAAGGGCTCCCCGAGGGCAGCGGCATCGATCCGGGCCTGGAAGGAGTCCACTTGTCGTCCGTAGGCGTTGCGGACAACGCCGGCGTCGAGAAAGCCCAAGCTGGCCTGGGGCGGATGGACCTCGCGCGCGAGGAGGATGGCCCCGGCGCAGGTGCCCAAGAACGCCCCCCCCTCTTCATGGAGTCGCTCGAGCGCCGAGAACCAGGGCTCGTCTTGCATGAGGTTCAGCAGTGTCGAGCTCTCGCCCCCGGGCAGGGCCAGGCCGGCGAGGCCGGCCACATCCCCCGCCCGCCGCACCTCACGCACGGGTGCCCCTATCTCACGCAAGGCCGCCGCGTGGGCAGCGAAGTCCCCTTGCAGGGCTAGCACGCCAAAGACCGCCACTTCACCAGCCTCGGGTCTGCAGCCGTTCGGATTCGGGAAGGCCCGCAGTCTCCAGGCCGGGCATGGCCTCGCCGAGGCCCCGAGACACCTCGGCCACCACCGCCGGGTCCTGATAGTGGGTGGTGGCACGCACGATAGCCCGTGCGCGCTTAGCGGGGTCCGAGGACTTGAAGATGCCGGAGCCGACGAAAACTGACTCCGCGCCGAGCGCCATCATGAGGGCAGCGTCGGCTGGTGTGGCGATGCCTCCGGCCGCAAAATTAGGGACCGGCAGCCGGCCCTCGGCCGCCAACAAACGCACAAGCTCGTAGGGCGCGCCCAGGGCCTTGGCCTCAGCCATCAGCTCTTCGGGCCCCAGGACCGTGAGGCGCCGGATGCCCGATCTCACCGCGCGCATGTGACGCACCGCCTCCACTACGTTCCCGGTACCCGCCTCGCCCTTGGTGCGGACGAGGGCTGCCCCTTCCCCGATCCGCCGCAGGGCTTCGCCCAGGTCCCGGCAACCGCAGACGAAGGGAACCTTGAATGCGAACTTGTCCACATGGTGCGCCTCGTCGGCGGGGGTCAGTACCTCGCTCTCATCGATGAAGTCCACGCCGAGTGCTTCCAGGACCCGGGCCTCCGCGAAGTGTCCGATCCGGCATTTGGCCATGACGGGGATCGTGACCGCTTCCATGATCCGCGCGATGATCGCGGGGTCGGCCATTCGGGCCACGCCCCCGTCCCGACGAATGTCGGCGGGGACCCGCTCCAGGGCCATGACTGCCACCGCCCCTGCATCTTCAGCGATCCGGGCTTGGACGTCGTTGGTGACGTCCATGATCACGCCACCCTTCAGCATCTCCGCCAGCCCGGTCTTTAGGGTCGGTGTTCCCGTCTTCTTCTCCTCCATGCTCAGTGCTCCATTGTATCGATACAATAACGTTAGATCTAACTTCGCTGTCGACAATTCCAATCTAGCCTTGACTTTAGTGGGTGTCAATAGCTAGATTGTCACCATGACAATTTGGTCACCGCACCTCGACAAGCGTCGGGGGCCCCGGTACCTCGCGATCGCGGACGCGATCGCGGACGACGTGGCCTCCGGCCAGCTCAAGCCGGGCAGCCGGCTGCCCACCCACCGTGATCTGGCTGACCGGCTAGGTGTCACGGTGGGGACAGTGAGCCGCGGTTACGTCGAGGCCGCGCGCCGGGGCCTGCTCTCGGGCGAGGTCGGCCGGGGCACGTTCGTCCGCTATCGCGGGACCGAGGTCACTCCGCCCGCCCGCGGGGACCTCGGGCGGCCCAAAGCCGTGGACCTGAGCCAGAACCTCCCGCCGCCGGCCATGGACGAGCCCCACCTGCGGAGCCTGCAGGACACGCTTCGCTCCCTCGCGAACCGGGCGGATCTCGCGGCCCTGCTCGACTATCCGGCCGAAGCGGGCAACGCCCCGGACCGTGAGGCGGGCGCGGCCTGGATCGCCCGCACCGGCCTTCCCGCACGGCCGGAGCAAGTGCTGGTCTGTGGGGGGGGCCAGCACGGTCTGACCACGGTCCTGGCCACGCTGCTCAAGCCGGGAGACCTTGTCCTCACGGAGGCCCTGACCTTCCCGGGGCTAAAGGCGGCCGCCAACCTGCTGCACCTCCGCCTGCAGGGCCTGGCCCTCGACGACCACGGTCTGCGCGCCGACGCTTTCGCGGCCGCTTGCCAAAGCACGGGGGCGAAGGCTCTCTATTGCGTGCCCACTATTCAGAATCCCACAGGGGCGGTGATGCCGGCGGAGCGGCGTCGGGAGATCGCCTCCATCGCGGAGGCCCACCGCGTGGCCATCGTGGAGGACGACCTGCACGCCCTGCTGCCGCGGGAGCGTCCGCTCCCCCTCGCCGCTCTGGCCCCGGAGATCAGCTACTACGTCACGAGCATGTCCAAGACCCTGGCCCCTGGTTTGCGCATTGGCTACGTGCTCGCGCCCTCCGCGATGGTGGGTCGGCTGGCCGTAAACCTGCGCGCCACCACCTGGGCGTCCGCACCCCTGATGGCCGCGATCTGCTCTGCCTGGATCCGGGAGGGTACGGCGGACACGATCCTGGAGTCCCGAAGGCGGGAGGCCGCGGCCCGGCAGGCCCTGGCCCGCGCGATCCTGGGGGGGAGTGAGTACCGGGCCCACCCCTACGCATACCACCTCTGGCTGTCTCTTCCGGAGCCCTGGCGGAGCGATAGTTTCGTGGCCCAGGCCCGCATCCGAGGGGTGGCCGTCACGCCCGCGGAGGCCTTCGTGGTGGGGCGCAGCAGCGTTCCCCACGCGGTCCGTCTCTGCCTGGGTGCAGCCCGCGACCGAGCCGAGTTGGAGAAGGGCCTGCGCCTGGTGGTGGCGACCCTCGAGGGCTCCCCCGACGCGGGGTCGCCGATCGTCTGAGCCGCGCCATCCGGTCCGCTCCGGCCTACGGGTCGGCGCGGGACGGGTGTCGCCGCCAGCGTCGCGGCATAATGGAGCCGCACGGTGGATTGTGCCGCGCTAAGCGATCAACGATGAACGGCCCCTGTAGTGAGACTCGCCCCCATCGGTCGGATGCCCTCGGTTTCGCTGGACTTGCGGGGTGGCGTTCCCGCTAGGAGGGGACCAGCCCCGAGGGCCGACCAAGTCGAAGCCTGGCCCTGCAGAATCTTGAGGACGGCTTTCCGGAAGGGAGGTATCCTTCCAGGCCCCGAGGACGGGGAGGCGCTCCGCGTTGCCTGGGGTCGCGTTTGAGCGTCTTAGCCAGGCCTCGGTTGGGACTTCCACCACGCAGACCGAGGGCAGATAGAATGAGGGAGGCCGGCGATGAAGGAGAATCCTCGGAAGAAAGTCTCGCCGCCCCCGCCGACCGGGCCCCCGTCCGCGGACGAGGTCGCTCGCCGAGCGTACGAGATATACCTCGCACGCGGTGGCGAGCCTGGCCACGAGCGGGAGGATTGGCTCCGCGCGGAGAGGGAGCTCCGAGAGCAGGCTGCCTCCGCGAAGAAGACCGGGCGCGCGCGGGGGCAGAGTGGAGGTTGAGCGCATGAGGTGGGCATCATGACCGCCGCGCTCGGAGAGGGCCTACCCGGCCTGCGCGGGGCGGGCCAAGAGAAGGGCTGGGAGGCGGAGGGGCGGGCGGGCGCCCTCGATCGTTGGCTGCTCGCCCGGCTGGCCAAAGCGCTAGAGGGCGTGCCCATCCGCCTCGCGCTCTGGGATGGGACGGAACGCCTCGCGGCCCCCGAGGCGCCAGTCGCCCGCGTGCGCTTTCGCAACCGCCGGGCCCTCTTCGCGGTTCTGAGGGACCCGGAGTTCGCGTTCGGCGAAGCCTACGCCTCCGGGAACCTCGCGGTGGAAGGAGACCTCGTATCGGCCCTGGTCGGCATCGACCGGGTTGTGGACGCGCCGCGCCGGGGAGGGCGGCGTCGCCCGCGTCCGCGGAACCACGGCCTGGGTGCGGCGCGCGAGAACGTGCACCATCACTACAACCTCGGGAACGACTTCTACCGGCTCTGGCTGGACGAGGAGATGCTCTACACCTGCGCCTACTTCCCTCGACCCGACGACAGCCTGGAAGTGGCGCAACGGGCCAAAATGGACCACGTCTGTCGCAAGCTGGGCCTGAAGCCGGGGGACCGGGTGGTGGAGGCAGGATGCGGGTGGGGCGCCCTGGCTCTGCACATGGCCCGCGCCTACGGCGCCACCGTGACCGCCTTCAACATCTCCCGGGAGCAGATACAGCACGCCCGGCGGCGCGCCGCGGAGGATGGCCTGGCCGACCGCGTGGAGTTCCGCGAGGACGACTACCGGGCCATCCGCGGGCGATTCGACGCTTTCGTTTCTGTCGGCATGGTCGAGCACGTCGGCCTCGAGAACTACCGGACGCTCGGGGAGGTCATCGATCGCTCCCTGGAGCCGCAGAGGGGCCGGGGACTCCTACACTTCATCGGCCGCAATCGTCCCGCGCCCCTGAACGCCTGGATAGAGCGGCGCATTTTTCCCGGTGCCTACCCCCCCTCTCTGACCGAGGTGGTGGACGGCGTGCTCGCTCCCTTCGACTTCTCGGTCCTCGACGTCGAGAACCTGCGTCTGCACTACGCGCGGACGATCGAACACTGGCGTCATCGCCTGGACACAGCCGCGGAGACCGTAGCCGCTCACTTCGGCGTCCCTTTCTTGCGCGCTTGGCGGTTGTACCTCGCAGGCTCGGAGGCTGCGTTCCGGAGCGGCTCGATGCAGCTCTTCCAGATCGGCTTCGCCCGCGGGGTGACGAACGAGATCCCTTGGACCCGCGCCCACCTTTATACCGACCTCATCCCCTGAGCGACCCATGCGCGCCTACGACGCTGTGATCGTCGGCGGGGGACCTGCCGGCTCCACCTGTGCGTGGAAGCTCCGGGAGGCCGGCCTGGAGGTGGTCGTGCTCGAGCGCGCGACCCTGCCCAGGGACAAACCCTGCGGGGGCTGGATCACGCCCGCGGTCCTGGACGACCTGAGCCTGGACACGGAGGAATACCGGAAAGGGCGCGTGTTCCAGCCCATCACCGGGCTCCGAACGGGCCGGATCGGCCGTGCCCCTCTAGAGACTCGCTACGAGAGGCCGGTGAGCTTCGGCATCCGGCGGTGCGAGTTCGATCACTACCTGCTCCAACGCTCCGGGGCGACGGTGATGAGCGGATTCGCGGTGACCAGCCTGAGACACGCCTCGGGCGTGTGGGAGGTGAACGACGAGGTCCGCGCGCCCTTGCTGGTGGGGGCGGGGGGCCATTTCTGTCCCGTGGCGCGGATGTTGGGGAGCGGCCCCGAGGCCGAGCCCGTAGTCGTGGCTCAAGAGGTCGAGTTCCTCATGGATTCGGGGCAGCTGTCGCGCTGCCGGGTGCAGGCCGAGGTGCCCGAGCTTTACTTTTGCCCGGACGGCAAGGGCTACGGGTGGTGTTTCCGGAAAGGGGAATTTCTCAACGTTGGCTTTGGTCGGCTGGATCGCCGGCGCCTGGCCGCCCAAGTGAGCGGGTTCGTCCGCGACCTGACCGCCCAGGGCCGGGTGGCCGACCTCCCGGACCGGTGGCGGGGGCATGCGTACCTGCTGTATCCCACCGCTCCCCGCCCGCTCATCGATGATGGCGTCCTGCTCCTGGGCGATGCGGCCGGGCTTGCTCACACCCTAAGTGGCGAAGGTATCCGGCCCGCCGTCGAGTCCGGTTTGCTGGGGGCGCGGGCGGTGCTGGGGGCGGGGGGCCGCTATCGGCGCCAGGATCTGCAGCCCTATCGGTCGGCCATCGAAGCGCGCTTCGGCCGCCGCGGGCCGGTCCGTAGCTTGGCCGCGACCCTCCCTCCCGGACTTGTGGCCGTGATGTTGGACCGGCTGCTATCGACACGCTGGTTGACGCGGCATGTCCTGCTCGACCGTTGGTTCTTGCAGACCGGGCGGCCAGCCCTGGCGGCAAGCGCGGGGGCCTAAGCGGCCTCTGGCCTTACGCGCGCGGGTAGGCGACTCGCGACTCCTTCGACGCACCTCTCGCGGGCGTCCCGACCTTCCCTTCAAGCTCCCCCGAATCATTGCCACGATCGGGGCTGCCGTGAGCCCGGCGGTCTGCGCAGGATGGCACGGGGCCTCCCACCCGTAGTAGAGTGGGGAAGTGAAGGAGGCTTCCTTGGAACCCGCAACCGCGCGCTCCCTTGGCCGCAACGATCCCTGCCACTGCGGCTCGGGGCGCAAGTACAAGCAGTGCTGTCTGGGCAAGGACGAGGCCGCAGAGCGCCTGGCCCGGGCCAAGGCTGCGGAGGCAGCGCCCGCCCCGGAGGCGGGGACGGCCGCCCCCGCGCCGACCGCGCCCTCCAGACACACCACGACGCAACCCTGGAAGAGAGGGTCCGCCAACACTCGCGGCTTCCAACGGGTGAACGCTACTCGCAAGGTGGGCGGGGGCTAAGAACAACGTCGGCCGTCGGAGCGTCCCCGCCTCTCCAGGATCGAGCGTTGGTGGGCTGAGCTCATTTCCCCGTAGCGGGTCACGATCGGAATCCACAGAGCGGTCGACTCTGCCGCGGCTGCACCCTTGATCGTCAGCTCTCGCCGACCTGCCAGAACAGAAAGCGGTAAACGTCTGCCTGCTCCTCGATCTGCTTGGAGACGGGCTTGCCCGCACCGTGGCCCGCCTTGGTTTCAATGCGGATCAGGATGGGCCGCTGACCCCCGGCCGCGGACTGCAACCGGGCCGCGAACTTCTTCGCCAGGCCAGGAGCCACACGGTCGTCGGTGTCCGCGGTGGTCACGAGGGTAGCGGGGTACGCCACGCCATCCTTGACGTTATGGTACGGCGAGTAACGGTAGAGAAAGGCGAACTGACGGGGATCCTCTGAAGAGCCGTACTCCGGGATCCAGAAGCGCCCCACCGTGAAGAGGTGGTAGCGCAGCATGTCCGCCACCGGCACCTGGCAGACCACTGCCCCGAACAGCTCCGGCCGCTGCACCATGGCCGCCCCCACGAGGAGACCGCCATTGCTGCCGCCCTGGATGGCCAGATTCGTCGGCCGCGTGTAGCCGTTCGCAATCAACCACTCGGCGGCAGCGATGAAGTCGTCGAAGACGTTCTGCTTGCGCTCCTGCATTCCCGCCTGATGCCAGGCCTCGCCGTACTCCCCGCCCCCGCGCAGGTTGGCGACGGCGAGCACGGCCCCTCGCTCGAGCCAAACGAAGCGCGACGGGCTGTAGACGGGAGTCTGGCTAATGTTGAAGCCACCGTAGCCGTAGAGCAGGGTGGGTCGATGGCCGTCCTTGGCCAGGCCTTTCCGGTGAACCAGGAACATGGAGACCCGGGTCCCGTCCTTGGAGGGAAAGAAGACCTGGGTCGTCTCGTAGGCCCCGCCGTCCGCCTTCCCGTGCACGGGCTCGAACTCGGTCAACCGCTCTCGCGTGAAGTCGAAGCGATAGGGCGTCGCGGGTTGGGCGTAGGAGCTGAAGCCCAGGAAGAGCTCGCGGTCCTCGGGCTCGCCGCTGAGGCCGCTCACCGAGCCCAGATCCGGCAGCTCGATCGCTCGCTCGAGCTTCCCGTCGAGGGCATGCAAGAGCACGCGATGGCTCGCGTTGTGGAGGCGCACGACCACGAGCCGCCGGCTGACCAGGGCCACCTCGGAAAGGGAATCGGCGCCCTCCGGGAGGACCTCGCGGGCCTCCCTCTCCCCTTTGCCCAGGTCCACCGAGACCACGCGACCCAAGGGCGCCCCCTCGTTGGTCTGGAAGTACAGGCGGCCCTCCAGTTCCGCAGTGTAGACCCGCCGATGCTCGAACCCCGATAAGAGAAGGAAGGGCCTCGCTCCCGGCATCCGGCGGTCGAGGATGTGGATCTCGCTGTTGCCGCTCGAGCCCTTGTAGGAGGTCAGGATCAGGAAGCGTCCGTCCCGGGTGACATCCGCGCCCAGCCCGATGTCCTTGGCTTCCGTCCTCTCGAAAGCGAGGGCGTCCTTCTCCTGGGAGTCGCCCATCCGGTGGTAGTACACCCTGGCATAGTAGTTCTCGTCCCCCGACGGGACCGTTCCCGGAACGGGGTAGCGGGTGTAGTAGAAGCCGTCGTTGTTCGGTGTCCAGGCGAGGCTCGTGAACTTGGCCCAGAGGAGGTGATCGGGGCGGTCCCGCCCGGTTAGGACCTCGCGCACGAAGATCTCCTGTCGGTCGCTGCCGCTCCGGGATAGGGTGTAGGCCATGAGGCTGCCGTCCCGGGTGACGGAAGTCATGGTCAGGGCCACCGTTCCGTCCGGGCTGAGGGTATTGGGGTCGAGGAGAACGCGCTCGGGCCCCGCGATGCCCTCGCGCACGAAGAGAACCGACTGGTTTTGTAGCCCCGAGTTGCGGGTGTAGAAATATCGGCCGTTCAGCGCTTCGGGCAGGCCGACGCGCGGGTAGTCGTAGAGCTCTTGGAGCCGCTTCTTGATCGCCTCCCGGGGGGGGCCCTCAAGAAGGGAGCGGGTGAGGTCGTTCTCGGCCTCCACCCAGCGCGCGGTCTCCGGGTCGTCCGCTCTCTCCAGCCACCGGTAGGGATCTGCCACCTTGGTGCCGTGGTAGTCGTCCACCACATCGGCCTTCCGCGCTGCGGGGTACCTGAGCCCTCCCGCCCCTGCGAGCGCCAGGACCGAGACGACCAGGCCCATAAAGAGAGCGATTCCAGCGCGGCGAGAAGAACTTTGCATCAATGACGCCTCCTCGGACAGGGCGTGACCCCTCGATTCTACGCCGGGACACGCGTGCCGCTATGATGGCGCCGATGAGCAAGAAGGCCCTCGGTGCGGCCGTCGCGGGAGGGGCGGCGGCGATTGGGCTCGTGGCCTGGTGGATAGCGCACGCGGCCGCCCCCTACCCCGGAGTATCGGGCGGGGAGTTGCCCCCGGCGGAGCCCGCCCGCTTCGTGGGCGGCCCCGCCTGCGCAAAATGCCACCCCCAGGAGGAAGCTCGGTGGCGCGGGTCGCACCACGAGCTTGCTATGCAGGTGGCAGACGCGACAACCGTGCTCGGTGACTTTGGGGGCCGTCGATTCACGTACCACGGCGTGACCTCCACGTTCTACCGGAAGAACGACAGGTTTCTGGTCCGGACCGACGGACCCGACGGTGCGCTGCACGAGTACGAGATTGCCTACACTTTCGGGGTTTACCCCCTGCAGCAGTATTTGATCGCCTTCCCCGGCGGCCGCTACCAGGCCCTGACCATCTGCTGGGACACGAGGCCGCTCAAGGAGGGCGGACAGCGCTGGTTCCACCTCCACCCAGAAGAAGAGATCCTGCCCAGCGATATTCTTCATTGGACGGGCCCCTACCAGAACTGGAACTTCATGTGCGCCGAGTGTCACTCGACCAACGTGAGGAAGGGCTACCAGCTGGCAACGGACACGTACCAGACGACGTGGTCCGAGATCAACGTGTCGTGCGAAGCCTGCCATGGACCCGGCTCCGCTCACCTCGACTGGGCTGAGGCGGTCAGGGCCGGCCGAAGGAAGAAGGACGACCCCCGCAATGGCCTGGTCGTGAGGCTGAAGGAACCGGTTCCCGCCACCTGGGAGTTCGACCTCTCGCGCGGTATCGCGAAGCGCAGCCGGCCGCGGGTGTCGCACACCGAGGTCGAGACATGCGCCCGCTGCCACTCCCGCCGCTCGGTGGTGAGCGCGGAGTACGTATTTGGCCAGCCCCTTCTCGACACACACCGCCCGGCCCTTCTCGAGGACGCCCTGTACCACGCGGACGGCCAGATCAAGGACGAGGTCTACGAGTACGGATCCTTCCTGCAGAGCAAGATGTTTCGCGCGGGTGTCACTTGCAGTGACTGCCACGACCCGCATAGCCTTAAGATACCCGTCTCCCCCGACGCGGTCTGCGCCCGCTGCCACCGGGAGGAGACATTCAACACCCCCTCGCATCACTTTCATCGACCGGGCTCAGGGGGGGCCAGCTGCGTCGCGTGCCACATGGCTCCCCGGAGGTACATGGTCGTCGACCCCCGACGTGACCACAGCTTTCGCGTCCCCCGGCCCGACCTCTCGCTGCGCATCGGGACTCCCAACGCGTGCAACCAGTGCCACCAGGACCGCTCGTCCGCCTGGGCGGCGCAGGTCGCGGCTCGATGGTGGCGGCGCGGGTCACCCAGCCCGCCCCACTACGGCGAAGCCCTCCACGCGGGACGGGCGGGTCTGCCGGGGGCGGAGCGGCTCCTGGCTGGTCTTGCCGGGGACGCGGGGCAACCGGGGATCGCCCGCGCCACCGCCGTCGCCCTCCTGGAGGGATACCCGGGGGCGGCCACCGAGGGGGCCGATGAGCAGGCCCTCCGCGACCCCGATCCCCTGGTGCGCATGGCTGCGCTGGGGCCGGCGGACGGCCTTCCGCCCGACGTCCGTTTGCGCACCGTGGCTCCCCTCCTCAATGACCCCCTCCGGACCGTGCGCATCGACGCTGCTCGGCAGCTCGTTTTGGTGCCGCGCGAGGGCTTGAGCCCCCAACAGGGCAAGGCGCTTGAGGCGGCGCTCGCCGAGTACCGCGCCGCCCAGCTTGCCACCGCCGACCGGGCGGAGGCCCACCTCAACCTGGGCACCTTGGACCTCGAGATGGGGGAGCTCGCGCAGGCGGAACAGGAGTACCTGACCGCGCTGCGCCTCAATCCGCGGTTCCCGCCGATCTACGCCAACCTCGCCGACCTCTACCGACGCCAGGGTCGAGACCTGGAGGGGGAGCGATCGCTCCGCAGAGGACTGGCGGCGGCGCCCACCGACCCCGGCCTCCACCAGGCGCTCGGGCTCTGGTTCGTCAGGCAGAAGCGCCTCCCCGAGGCCCTCGTGTTCCTGGCGCGCGCGGCGGAGCTGGGTCCCGATCAACCTCACTTCGGCTACGTCTATGCCGTGGCCCTCCAGTCCGCCGGTCAGGTTGATCGCGCCCTGGAAGTACTGCGGAAGATACACCGAGTTCACCCCCGCGACTCCGAGGTCTTGCTGGCTCTCGTCACCATGAGCCGCGATCGGGGCTCGATCTCGGAAGCGATCGGCTACGCGAAGGAGCTCGCGGGGCTGTCCCCTCAGGACCCCCGGCTTCGCCGGCTTCTCGCGCAGCTGGAATCCGAGCGCCGCTAACGTGGCGGGGAGCACGCCGGCATCGAAGTTGCCCCCGGCGCCGCCAATCGGTCATGATTGGCGCCCGTGACCCTCACCCGATCCTACAGGGTCTGCGTCGGCGTCCTGCTGTGTCTGCTCATCCTCGCGGTTAACGTACTCTCGGTCTCGTCAAGACTGGGCTTTCTCCATAAGCCTAAGCAGGTCAAGGAGCTAGACCACCTCCGCTATATCGAGATGGCGCGCGGTCCAGAGGGGCGACCCCAGCTGGCCCATGAGTCGACGTATTGCTGGCGGATCCTCGTTCCCGAGCTGGCCCGGCTCCTAAACCGCGCCGGGCTCGACCTCAACCTCGCGTTTTTCCTGATCACCAATGCGTCGCTCTTCGGCTTCCTCCTCGCGCTCTGGGCCTACTTGGGCGCGCTGGGGTTCTCTCTCCCTTACCGGCTGGCGGGCCTGAGCCTGGTGGGCCTCACCCAAGGCGCTGTCCGGTGGTACGAGTACCAGTACTGGATGACCGATGCCGCCTGCCTCTTCCTGATGGCCCTCGCCTTCCTTTGGATCCGGCAGGGACGCTCCCGTGCCCTCTACGTGCCAAGCGTGATCGCCGCCTTCGTGCGCGAGAATTATGTCGCGGTCTATCCGTACTATTTCCTCCACCTACTCAAGCGCGGGGCATCGCCCACGCGGGCGGGGGCGCGGGTGTTGGCGCTGGGCGCGCTGCCTCTCGCCATCTTCGTGGGCCTGCGGATCCTCATCGTGCCCAACCAGCCCGACAATTTCCTGGCTGACATCGCGGAGACGACGGCCTTCCGGCTCCGGCACCTGAGCGACAACCAGCCTTACCTGCTCACGGTGGGCTCCCTGGGGGTGCTCTTTCCTATGCTGTTCCTCTTCCCGGGCCGGCTCCTCCAGGTGGCCCGTCGGCACTACGACCAGGTCGCGGTAGTGGCCTTCTTCTATGCCTTGCTCCTCCTCGCCAACAACACCGAGCGGGAGCTTGCCTACACGCTGCCCGTGGTCCTCCCCGCCGCGCTGCGCAACCTGGGTGACCTCGTGGCGGAGGCGCGCCTCCCGACCGTGCCCCTCCTCGCCGGGGCGGTGGTCCTGCAGGGGCTGTTCTTCTCCCAGCAGCGGTTCGCTGAGATCGGGATGAGCATGTACCAGCCCACCAATCTCGTGGTGGTGGCGGCGATGGCTCTCTTCTGGCTCGGCGCCCAAGCGGCTCTCTACCGGCGCCGGCCGCGGGGCGTGCCTCTAAGCTCGGCGCTCCCGGAACCACCACCGGATCGTCCGGGCACGAAATGAAGGGCGCCCTGAACGCGCGGTCCTTCCCTGATCGATCAGCCAGGGGCGGGGGCGTCGCCCACCCGCGACCGCCGCTCTCGTGTTCATGATCACAGCGCCATTGCCCGGCAGGATTTAGGGTTAGGGTAGAGGGTGGGACCGGGAGCTCCGGAGCGAAGGAGGTCAGAGTCATGAAGGTTTATCGGGCACTGTTAGGAACACTGGCCGCGACGGCCCTGGCCTTCGCGCCCGCCTGCCGGAACACGGCCCAAGGCGTCAAGGAGGACTCGCGGCAGAATGCGGAGAAGGCCCAGCAGGAGGCCAAGGAGATCGCCCGCAAGATTAGCGCGGATGCCAAGGAGACGGGGGCCAAGATCAGCGAGGCCGCAAAAGAGGTCGGGGGGAAGGTTGCCGAGGGCGCCAAGGATGTGGGGGAGAAGGTCAAGTCGGGTGCCAAGGAGGTGGCCTCCGAGGCGGCGTCGGTGAAGCAAACCGTGGACGTGAAGGCCCACCTCGTGGCGGCCAGGAACATCGACACTTCCCACATCGAGGTGGACACGGACGCCGGGGCCAGGACCGTGACCCTCCGCGGCACGGTGCCGACCGGGGGCCAGAGAGCAGCAGCGGAGAAAGTCGCCCGGGAAAACGCCGAAGGCTACCGGGTCCGCAACCTTCTCACGATTGCGACGAGGTAGCGGGACCGGCCGACCGCGGCGGGCGTAGGAGGCAACGCTTAGCGGAGGGCGTACGACCGTCGCACCTCGTAGCGGCGCGGGGTGGGGATGGCCCGGGCCCGCTGGTCTTGGTGGAGCCGAGCGTCGAGGCCCTCCAAGGCAGTGGCGGTTTCAGCGAACTTGGAGTCTTTGTCCGCGGTTACCAGGAGGCGCCGCCGGACGAATTGCACCGGGGGGCGACCGCGGACCGCCGACCGGACCCCCATCGCCTGCTTCAGCATCGGGGTCTCTCTAGTGGCCAGGTTCACGCCCAGGGCCATTTCCGTCTCCGAGAAGCGTCCCAGAGAAACCCCGTCGATCAGGAGCTCGTAGCTCCCCTTGGAGAGCCCGGTAATCTTCAGGACCTGTTGGTCGAGCGCCTCCAGACCGGCCCCCGCCGTCTCCGCCAGATCGACGTCGGCGTCTCCGAACCGGACGGGCAGGGGCAGCGCCCTGTCCGTCTGAGTCCACGTGAGCTCCTTGGCCAGGAGCCCCGTCACTTCCGTGTTCTCCGCCCGGACGAGGTGTGCCGTGGCCGCGGTGGCGTCGATCTCCACGAGGGTGACCAAGGGGGGTGCGTTCCAAGCTCGGAGCAGGGCGCCGGCCATGACCAGGTGGCCCGTCGGACCCGGGTGCATGCGGTCGGGGATGATCATTCGGGCCAGGGTGGGGGACACCTTGTTCACCTTCTCGAGACCGGTCTGCAGGGGCGCGCCGAGGTCCACGAAGGTGACCCCCCGCTCCTTCGCAACTTCCTCTATCAACTTCCCGTAACGCCGCAAGACCGCGCCGTAGCCGTCCGCGAAGGCGGGCGGACGCGTGACATCGTCGAAGGGCGACGGCCCCAGGGGAGTCAGCCGGGCTCCGGGAAGGGCCTCCGCCAGCCGACCCAGAATCTTCCGGTAGCCCTGCCCGTAGACGTCAAGGAGGCCCTGGTCGAATGGGCGGTAGCCCGCGTCGTTCATCCCCAGCATGATCGTGACCACGTTGGCGTGAGCGGCGATCACGTCCCGGTCCAGGCGGAGGTCTATGGAGCCCGCATCGCCACCGCCAACCCTGTCCCCGCTGACCCCCGCGTAAAAGAAGTCAACGTTCCAGGCCGGGAAGCGGGTGGCCACGTACTCCTCCACCGCGCGGGCGTACTGGCCGTCTTCGGTGATGTCGTCGCCGTAGAAGACAACGTGGTCGCCGTCCTTTAGGGCAAAGCCTTGCCCGTGGGCGAGGGAAGGGGCCAGGAGCAGGCTCAGCAACGCCACGCGGGTCGCGGTCATGAGTCCTCTCTTTCCAGGGCAGCTCTACGGCGACTGCGGGCGATTCTATCCCGGGTTTGACGCGGTGCGGAGCCGGCGCCGGTCCTGGACACCCGTACCCTTGCCGAGTCTCGGAGGGGGCCAGGGCCGGGAGAAGCCGCGAGCCGCGCCCCTCGGGGCGGGTTAGCTCTTGATGCTCTTGGTCCCCGAGTCCAGGTAGACCGCACCCTTACGGAAATAGGACTCATTCGCCATGTGGCAGGCGAGGGCGGCGTGATGACCGAAGACCGCGTCTTGGACCACGCCCTGGCGCGTTTTGACGGCCTGGAAGAACCTCCAGAGATGGGGCCGCACGTCGTTGTAGGAGGGCCCTTGGTAACTGACGCCTTCCAGCGCCTGCTCGCTGCCCGGCTGGGGATCGTGGTCTTGGTGCCACTTCTCGAAGTACTCCTCCCGCATGGCCCGGGGGAAGGCGGAAGCATAGTAGCTGGGCCCGGTGGCTTCGCCCGACTGCGGAAAGTAGGTGACGCCGCGCTCGGTAAGCTCGAGGATGCCCTTGGAGCCCAGGAAGCGCACGACCTCGGGCGTCTCCGTGCCCAAGGTCAAGCGGATGTACACCGGCACGTTTCCGTATTCGAAGAGGGAGGCGTGAACGTCGGGCATGTTCCGCCCGTCCTTCCATCGCAGGATGCCGCCCAGAGCGAGGGCGCGTTTCGGTGGCTCGTTGATCCCCCATGCGTAGAGCATTCCGCTGATCACGTGCACCATCAGGTCGCCGGCGACGCCGGTGCCGTACTCCTTCCAGCAGCGCCAGCGTGCGAAGAGGTTGGGATCGAAGGGTCGTCGGGGTGCGGCACCTTGCCAGGTGTCCCAATCCAGGTTGGAGGGAGACAGATCGGGGGGGGGCGGATACTCCCAGGCTCCGCCGGGGTCATTGCGACCCAGCGAGCCTTCCACCATGCACAGGTCTCCCAGGACCCCCTTGGCGACCAGCTCCCGGGCTTTGGCGCAGACCACGGAGCTCGTGCGTTGAGAGCCGACCTGGACGATCCGCCCGCTGCGCTGACCCGCGGCTACCATCTCGAAGCCGTCGGCGGCCGAGTGGGACATCGGTTTCTCGCAGTAGATGTCCTTGCCCGCGCTCAGGGCGTCGATGACGATCTGCTTATGCCAGTGGTCGGGAACGGCGGAGACGATGCAGTCGATCTCCTTGTCCGCGAGCAGCTCCTGGTATCGGCGCGTGGTGGGCAGCCCGGGGCCCGCGATCTCCTTGGCTAGGGTATGGCGGCCATCATAGAGATCGCAGGCTCGCGCGCAAGCCACCCCCGGCAACGTGAGTGCCTTCGCCAGCAACCCGGATCCCTGCATGCCGACGCCTATCATCCCGAAGCGGAGGCGGTCGCTCGCGGGCACGGGTGTGGGGGCCCCCGGAGCGGGCTCCGGCTCGAGAAGGATCCGTCGGGAGGCCAGCACGACGCCCGCCACCCCCGTGCTTGTTTGCAGGAACTCACGGCGAGAAGAGCCAGTCTTCATGGGCGCGCTCCTGGTTTGTCCCGCCGGCCACGCGCGGCGCGGGGACTCTTACTTCAGTGATCTGATCGCGACTTCCTTGAAGAAGACGACGTCGTTGTCGCTATGATTCTGCAGTCCGATATAGCCCTCGGGAGGGCGTGGCCCGCGATGTGGCTCGAAGTCGAACTTGCGCGGCGGCACCGCTTGGCCCTCGGTGTAGTCGGTTACCGTCACCCCGTTCAGGACCACCAAGGTGTGGGGTCCCTCCAGCGTGATTTCCATCGTATTCCACTCCGGCCCGGGCTTGCCGGGCCGGGCCAAGGGCTTGGTCAGGGAGTAGAGGGCTCCCGTGACGTGGTAATCATCTTCGTTTGAGTTCTCGGGCTCGTTGTCAATCTGGACTTCGTAGCCATAGTGCACGGGCATCCACGCCTCTCGGGGCTCGAGGGGGATGCGGACGAAGACCCCGGAGTTGTCATTGTGGTCGCGCATGCGGTAAACGACGCGGATGACGCAATTGCCCAGCTTGCCGCCTGTCCAGTAGAGGAGGCCCATGCCGCCGTGGGTCCGGAGGAGGCCTTCCTCTACCGTCATCCCGCCGGGGCCGACATGCTTCCAGCCGGTCAGGTCCTTGCCGTTGAAGAGTTGTCTCCAGGGATCGGGCTGAGCGGGCAGCGAAAGGGCGGGGAGGGCAGCCAGGAGAAGAAGAAGTAGATTCCGCATGGCTTTACCTCGGACCGAAGGAATTCACCCGAGACAAAGATCTCTCCACGAGAGGGGTGCCGGAAAGACCCGGCACGATAACACAACTCCCAATCGCCTGCATGCGCGGGGGACGGGACAGGAGGCGGGAGCAGGAGGGCGGGCAGGCCGGTTGACGGTCCTGGCGGGCCATCGTAGCCTGACCGCGTGAACGCCCCCTTGTCCAATGCGGTCCCCGCGAGGGAACGCCGTCCCGCCCGCGGCCGTTCCCGGCGGGCCCTTCTCCCGGCCGTCTGGGAAGGCTGGGACGACGAGAGGCTGCTGGGCCTGCGCATGTGCGACCTCGACCTGCAGGTTGAGGGGAGCGGCCTCGAGGAGCGCATGGCGGAGCTGTACCGGGACTTGGCCGAGCATGGGCTCCGCTTCCGACCCCACGCCTGGCTCTCCGATGAGTGGTTCACCCCCGACGGGGTCCCCGGCATCGCCATCCCCTTCTACCTGGCCCACCCCCGCCTGGCCCGCCTGGAGCAGAACCAGATGCTGGAGGTGGAGGGGGGCACCCCCGAGTGGTGCCTGCGCATCCTCCGCCATGAGACTGGCCATGCCCTCGAGAACGCCTACCGCTTGCGCCTGCGCCGCCGCCGGCAGGAGCTCTTCGGCAAGACCTCGCAGCCATACCCTGACCATTACGCGCCCCGACCCTACAGCAAGAGCCACGTGATCCATCTCGAGTCCTGGTACGCGCAAAGCCACCCCGACGAGGACCTTGCCGAGACCTTCGCGGTGTGGCTCACACCGGGCTCCGACTGGCGCGCGCGCTACGCGGGCTGGCCGGCCATGCGCAAGCTGGAATACGTGGACGAGCTGATGCGGGAGATCGGACCCAAGCTGCCCCTCCTCCGCTCCCGGCAGCGCCCCGAGCTGCTATCCACCTTGGGCAAGACCCTGCACGAGCACTACCAGCAGAAGCGCCAGCACTACGGCGTCGACCACCCAGACTTCTACGAGCGCGACCTGCGCCGCCTCTTCTCCGGCGCTCCTGAACACGCGGGCAAGCCCACCGCCGCCTCATTCCTGGCCCGCCATCGCCGGGACTTGCGGCGGCGGGTGCGACGCTGGACGGGGGAGTACTCCTACACGATCGACCAGGTCCTGGGGGACATGATCGCCCGCTGCCGGGAGTTGAAGCTCCATCTCTCGGGACCGGAGGACGAAGCCAAGGTCGACTTCGCGGTGCTCCTCACCGTGCAAACCATGAAATACCTACATAGCGGTCGCCACCGGGTGCCCTTGTGAAGAAGCGGTCGGGGCCCAGGAGGAAGCTGCGCGTCCTGGCCCTCATGCAGGAAAGCCTGGTCCCCCCGGACGACGTCAAGGGCGTGGACTTGACGGGGGCGGAGTGGAAGATGGAGTACGACGTGGTCTCCACCCTGCGCGGGCTCGGCCACGAAGTGCAGCCCCTGGGCGTGGGCGGAAACCTGTCCGATATCCGCAACGCCGTCGCCGACTTCAAGCCCCATATCACTTTCAACCTGCTCGAAGGCTTCGACGATGTAGCCACCTGGGACCAGAATGTGGTGGCCTATCTCGAGCTGTTGAAGGTGCCTTACACCGGCTGCAATTCACGGGGGTTGCTCTTGGGTCGGGACAAGGCCATCGCCAAGAAGCTTCTCTCCTATCACCGCATACCGGTGGCCGATTTCGTGGTGGCCCCGCGAGGGCGACGCTTCCGACGACCCAAACGCCTCGCTTTTCCACTCTTTGTGAAGTCCCTGACCCTGGATGCGTCCATCGGCATCTCCCAGGCTTCGGTGGTGGAGGACGACGCGAAGCTGGAGGAGCGCGTTAGTTTCGTCCACGAGAGCATCGGCACGGACGCCCTGGTGGAGCGCTACATCGAGGGACGGGAGCTCTACGTGGGCGTTCTGGGCAACGAGAGGCTACAGGTGCTACCCATCTGGGAGCTCTATTTCAAGAACCTTCCGGAAGAGGTGCGCAAGATCGCCACCGAACGGCTGAAGTGGAGCCTCAGCTACCAGAAAAAGCACGGGATCGACAGCGGCGAGGCCAAGGACCTGCCCTCCGGGCTAGAGGACCGGATCCGCGACGTCTGCAAGCGCGTCTACCGCAACCTCATGCTCAGCGGCTGCGCCCGCATCGACCTCCGCATGACCGAAGCGGGTCAGGCCTACGTGGTCGAGGCCAACCCCAACCCGCAGCTGGCCCACGACGAGGACTTTGCCCAGTCGGCCCGTAAAGCGGGCATCGATTACCCCGAGTTGATCCAGCGCATCCTGAACCTGGGTCTGCGCTGGGAGCCCACGCGCCTGGGATAGCGCTCTCACTGGCCGGCGAGCGCCCGAAGCCCACAGCTTGTGCACCCGGCGACAGGCGAGTAGGGTTGGGGACGATTGAGGAGGCTGGATGAAGACTTGTCTACCCATCGTAGTCGTGCTCGCCGCGATCCTCGCCGTGGGGGTCGCGTCGTCCAGTTCGCCGGCCGGCCCGGGTGGAAGGAGGCGCCTCTCCTCCTACGACGGGGAGGCCCGAGCGCTTCTGGCCCGCATGACGCTCGAGGAGAAGATCGGCCAGATGACCCAGGCCGAGCAGGACAAGCTCGCGAATGAGACTGACATCGAGACCCTCTTCCTGGGATCGCTGCTCTCCGGTGGGAACTCCGATCCGAAGACCAACAGCCTCCAGGACTGGACGGACATGTACGACCGCTACCAGGCCCATGCCCTCAAGACCCGTCTGCGCATCCCCATCCTTTACGGGGTGGACGCCGTGCACGGCCACAGCAAGGTCCTGGGCGCCGTCGTATTCCCGCACAACATCGGCCTCGGCGCCACCCGCGACCCGAAATTGGTCGAGGACATCGCCCGCATCACCGCCCAGGAGGTGAGGGCCACCGGCATCCAGTGGACCTTCGCTCCTTGCCTGGCGGTGGTGCAGGACGAGAGATGGGGGCGGACCTACGAGAGCTTTTCCGAGGATCCTGAACTGGTCGGCGAGCTGGGGGCGGCCGCTGTTCGTGGCTTCCAGGGCACGGATCTCAAGGATCCGCTCCGTGTCCTGGCCTGCGCCAAGCATTACGTGGGCGACGGGGGCACGGCCTGGGGCACGGGAAGGGTAGACGACGCCTCTCCCGGCCGGCGCTTCCCCCTCGACCAGGGGGACGTCCGCCTGAGCGAGGCCGAACTCCGGCGGATCCACCTGGCGGGCTACTCAAGAGCCATCGAGGCGGGGGTGGGTTCCATCATGCCGTCGTTCAGCAGCTGGAACGGGGAGAAGTGCTCCGGCAGCAAACGGCTGCTCACCGAGATCCTGAAGGAGGAGCTGGGTTTCGAGGGGTTCCTGATCTCCGACTACAACGCCCTCGACGCCCTGCCCGGGGACTACCGGAGCCAGATCCGCCAGTCGATCAATGCCGGCATGGACATGGTGATGGTTCCCGGCCGCTACAAGGAGTTCTTCACGACCCTGAAGAGCCTGGTAGCGGGGGGAGAAGTGCCCCTATCGCGGATCGATGACGCGGTCACGCGCATCCTGCGAAGCAAGTTCGCCCTCGGCCTCCTCGAGCCGGGGCGTTCCTGCCTCGCCGACCGGAGCCTCCACCGTAGCTTTGGCTCCCCCGAGCACCGGGACCTCGCCCGCCGCGCCGTCCGCGAGTCACTCGTCCTCTTGAAGAACGATAAGGGGGCGCTCCCCATTTCGAAGGCAGCAAGGAGAATCCACGTGGCGGGGAAGAACGCCGACGACCTCGGCAACCAGTGCGGCGGGTGGACCATCAGCTGGCAAGGGGGCAGCGGCGCTCCCACCACCGGCACCACCGTGCTGAAGGCGCTGCGGAGTGCGGTGGGGAAGGGGACGGAGGTCACCTACGCCAAAGACGGCACGGGGGCCGCGGGGGCGGAGGTGGGCGTGGTGGTGGTGGGGGAGACGCCTTACGCCGAATTCTTCGGCGACCGGGAGGACTTGACCCTGGTCAAGGAGGACCGGGAGGCGATTGCCAACCTCAAGAGGGCGGGCATTCCCGTCATCGTGGTCCTGATCTCGGGGCGCCCCCTGGTTCTCGGTGATGCCCTGACCATGGCGGATGCTTTGGTGGCGGCGTGGCTCCCCGGCACCGAGGGGCAAGGCGTCGCGGATGTCCTCTTTGGGGACTACAAGCCGACCGGAAAGCTCTCGTTCTCGTGGCCGCGCTCCGAGGGCCAGCTCCCGTTCAATCGCACGGGCCAAGCCTCCGACCCTCTCTTCGCCCGCGGCTTCGGTCTCAGCTACTGAAGACCGCCGGCAATTCGGGTCATTCCGGGGGCGCTAGGACCATGCGCAGGCAGACCGGCCGAGGGACACGGAAGGGGCTGCCCATGGGGGTCAGCCGTCCGCTCTCGGCATCGATTCGAAAGACGGCGATGGAATCCGAGTCCTGGTTGGCGGCCAGAAGGTACGCCCCTGTAGGATCGATCGCGAAGTTGCGGGGGGTCCGGCCCCGGGTCGATTCATGACCGAGGGGGGTGAGCCTCCCCGTACCCGCGTCGACGGAGAAGATGGCGATGGAGTCGTGGCCGCGGTTCGAGCCATACACGAACCTTCCGTCGGGACGGATGACCAGCTCCGCGGTGGAGTTGCGGGCAGCGAAGCCGACGGGCAGGGTGGAGAGGGTCTGCAGTTCGGTCAGAATGCCCGCCCCCGCGTCATAGGCCAAGGCGGTGATCGTCGAGTTCAGCTCGTTGATCACGTAGCCGTGGGTTCCACCGGGGTGGAACGCGAAGTGGCGCGGCCCCGCTCCGGGGGCGAGCCGTATGGCCGGTGGCTGATTGGGAGCCAGCGTCCCTTGCGCGGGGTCGAAGCGGTACACGAGTAGCTCATCGAGGCCCAGATCCGCAACCACCGCGAAGCGGTCGGCGGCGTCCAGGTCGATGGAGTGAGCGTGCGGGCCCCCCCGCGAAGGGGCGGCCCCGCTCGCGGCCTCGTGCTGCACCAGCGCGCTGGCGGGGCCGAGGCGTCCGTCCGGTCCCAGGGGAAGGACGGCGACGCTCCCGCCCCAATAGTTGGCGACCAGAAGGTGACGCCCTGGCTTGTCGAGGGAGACGTGACAGGGCGACGCCCCTCCCGAGGGCTGCTCGTTAAGGAAGGTCAAGCTCCCCGTCCGGGAATCGACCGCGAAGGCGCTGACCGCACCGCCTTTGTCCTCTCGGGATTCTCCAATCTCGTTGACCGCATAGAGGAACCTTCCCGTGGGGTGGAGGACGAGGAACGAGGGATTTCTGGCTGCGGTCGGCTCGCCGGCCAGGGAGAGGGTGCCCGTGGCCAGGTCCAGTCGGAGGCGGTAGATCCCCTTGCTCTCCCCCGACGTGTAGGTGCCCACGTAGACCCTGACCGCGCCCGCCTTCGGGCTGGGGGCGGCCACGACCGCGGCGGGGGGGAAGGGGGCGATCGAGACCGCGACAAGGGCGGCCCGGGTTCGGATCACGCCCCGAATGCTCACTGGTCCACCCGCGCTCGCCGTCTCTCCCGGGCTCCTTCGATCACCAGGTAGAGCACGGGAATGAAGAACAGGTTGAGGAGGGTTGAGGCGATCATTCCCCCGAACACGGTTGTGCCCACCGAGCGCCGGCCCGCTTGGCCGGCTCCGCGCGCCGCCACCAGGGGCAGCACGCCCAGGATGAAGGCAAGCGAAGTCATGAGGATGGGACGCAGCCGGATCCGGGCCGCCTCGACCGCTGCCTCCATGATGGAGAGTCCTCGCGCCCGCAGTTGCTCCGCGAACTCCACGATCAAGATCGCGTTCTTGCTGGCCAGGCCCACCAGCATGACCAGACCAATCTGGCAATAGACGTCGTTCTGGAGGCCCCGGATCCATTGCCCTCCCACCGCACCTAGCAGGGCCATGGGCACGGCCAGCAGCACAATGAACGGGAGGACGAAGCTCTCGTACTGAGCGGAGAGAGTCAGATAGACAACCAGCGTGCCCAGGCCGAACAAGACGGCGGCCGTGCCCGAGGCTTCAAGCTCCTCCAGGGACAGGCCCGTCCACTCATAGCTGAAGCCCTGGGGAAGCACCTTACCGCTCAGCGCCTCCATGGCCGCGATGGCCTCTCCGGAGCTGTGGCCCGCCGCCGCCGAGCCGTCGATCTCCGCCGAGCGAAAGAGGTTGTAGTGGGTGATCACCTGCGGCGTCGAGTCCTCCGTGAGCCGCACCAGATTGTCGAGCGGAATCATCATGTCCTTGTCGGAGCGCACGTAGAACTGCCGCATGTCCCGCGGCTCGGAGCGGAACTGCCGGTCCGCCTGCACGAAGACTCGGTAGGAGCGGTTGTTGAAGTCGAAGTCGTTCACATAGGCCGAGCCCATGTAGACCTGCAAGGCGTCTGTGATCTGCTGCAGGGGAACGTGGACCGCCTTGGCCTTCTCCCGGTCGATGGTCAGGACGAACTGCGGATCTGAGGCGGTGTAGCTCGTGAAGAGTCCACCCAGCTCCTTGGTCACATTGCCTTGCCGCACCACGTCCTGGGTGACCTTGGCCAGCTCGCCGAGGGGGTGCCCGCCCTGGTCTTGCACCACGTACTGAAAGCCCCCGAAGTTCCCGAGGCCTTGCACGGCCGGGGGTAGGAACGGAATGACGATCGCCCCCGAGATCGCGCCGAAGGGTCCCCGCAGCCGGTTGATCACGGCCTCCGCCGAATGGGCGGCTCCGCGCCGCTGTGAGTAGGGCTTCAAACCGAAAAACACCGACCCGCGGTTCGGGGCGGTGCCGTTGAGGCTGAAGCCGGAGATGGCAAAAACAGTGTCCAGCTCCGGCATCTGCTCCAGGACGGCCCGCACCTGCCCGTCGATCTTCTTCGTGTACTCCAGCGAGGCCCCTTCCGGCGCCTGCACGATCACGATGCCCCAGCCCTGGTCCTCGTCCGGTACGAAGCCCCTGGGCACTCTCATGTAGACCAGCCCGGTGAGACCCAGCCCCGCCAGGAACATCCCGACGGCTAGCCGCGGACGGCCCAGGAAGCGCTGCAGGAAGACCCGATAGCCATCGGTGACGCTCTTGATGATCCTGTCCACGCGGGTGAAAAACCATCCTTTCTCGCTCGGGGCACGCCCGAGGAGGAGGGCGGAGAGGGCGGGGGTCAGGGTGAGGGCATTGAAGGCGGAGATCGAGATGGAAAAGGCGATGGTGAGCGCGAACTGGCGGAACAGGATCCCGGTCGTACCCGGAAACAAGGCCACGGGCAGGAACACCGCCACCAGGACCAGAGAGGTCGCGATCACCGCACCCGTCACCTCCTTCATGGCGGCCGACGACGCCCGGCGGGGATCCCTCTGTCCCTCGCTGATGTGTCGTTGGATGTTCTCGATCACCACGATGGCGTCGTCCACGACCAGTCCCGTCGCCAAGGTAATGCCGAACAAGGTCAAGGTGTTGATAGAGAAGCCCAATAGCTTCACGAAGGCGAAAGTCCCGACCAGGGAGACGGGGATGGCGGCGGCGGGAATCACCGTGCTGCGCCAGTCCTCCAAGAAGACAAAGATCACCAAGATTACGAGCCCAATCGCCGCCCCCAGCGTGAAGAGCACGTCCTGGATGGATTCGTTAACGACGTCGGTGGTGTCGAAGGCGACTCGGTACCGCATGCCGGGAGGGAAGCGCTTGGACAGGCGGTCCAGCACGGCCAAGGCCGCGCGGTCCACGGCCAGGGCATTGGCGTTGGAGAGCTGGGTGATGCCGATCCCTACCGCGTCGTGGCCGTTGAACTGCAGGTCAGAAGAGTAGTCCTCCGCTCCGAGTTCCGCGCGGCCCACATCCTTCATGCGCACGAGGGTTCCATCTTCGGCCGTTTTCAGGATGATGTTCTCGAACTCGGAGGGCTCGGTCAGCCGGCCCACCGCGCGCACGCTGATCTGGAACGCCTGTCCCGGTCGCGCCGGGGGTTGGCCCACTTGTCCCGCCGCCACCTGGACGTTCTGCTCGCGCAAGGCACTCACCACGTCGGAGGCGGTGAGCTTGCGGCTGGCCACGCGCACGGGGTCGAGCCACAGCCGCATCGAGTATTTGCGTTCGCCGAAGATGAAGACGTCGGCCACGCCCTTTACCCGCTTCAGAGCGTCCTTGACGTTCACGTCGAGGTAGTTGCTCATGAAGGAGGTGTCGTAGCGGCTATCCTCCGAGTAGACGGCAGCGCCGAAAACGAAGTTGCTGGAGGTCTTGGTGACGACCACACCGGTCTGCTTGACCTCGTTGGGGAGCCGACCCATTGCGATGTTTACCCGGTTGTTGAGGTCGACCGCGGCCAGGTCCGGGTCCCGCGCCAGATCGAAGGTGGCGGTGATGGCGGTGGTGCCGTCGTTGCCGCTGGTGGAGGTGAGATACTTCATCCCCTCCGCACCGTTGATCTGTTGCTCGAGGGGCGTGGTCACGGCCGTCTCCACCACCTGGGCGCTGGCGCCGATGTAGTTGCTCTGCACGATGACCTGGGGAGGGGCCAGGTTGGGGAATTGGGCAATGGGCAGGGTTGGGATGGCCACCGCCCCCGCCAGGATGATGAGCAGGGCGCAGACGGTCGCGAAGATCGGTCGTCCTATGAAGAAGTCGACGAACATGGGGCAGGCCCGACCCTCTTAACTCTGGGGGGTTATGGGGGCTCCATCCAGCAGGAGCTGGGTTCCGGAGACGATGACCCGATCCCCGGGCTTGATTCCTTCGATGACCACGTAGTCGTTGCCGACGATCTCGCCGATGCGGAGCGGCCTCTGCCGCGCCACCAGCGAGCCATCTTTGCCTTCCGCCACAAAAGCGAAGTACTGACCGCTGTTGCGTGAAACCGCCAGGACCGGGATCACGGGCCGCGGGTGCGTGTCCCAGATGACCCGGGCTCGGACAAACTGAGCCGTGCGGAGCGCGCCTGTTTTGTTGTCGATTATGGTTTTCACGAGCACGGTCTGGGTCTGGTTGTCCACCTCCGGGGAGAGGAAGCGGAGCCGGCTGTCGGCCAGGACCCTGCCCGTGCTGTCCACGATCTGTATGGGCATGCCCAGGCGCAGTTGCGGGGAACGCTCCACCGGCACCGAGACGTATGCTTCCAGGCTCCCCGGCTCGTCCAGGGTCGTGAGGATGGTGGAAACGGTAACCCGGTCGCCTACCCGCACGGGGATGTCCCCGATGATGCCGCCGCGCGGAGCGGCCACGCGATAGTACTGGAGCAGCACCTGCTGCTCGTGCACCTGCGCATCGAGGGACTGCAACTCGGCCCCGGCCGTGTCGAGAGCCGACTTCGCTTGATCCAGGTCCTGCCCGCTGGTGACGCCCTCGGCATGGAGCCGGCTGACCCGCTCATATTGCTGCTTGGCGAACTCCACGCTGGCCAGCTTGGCGCTGCGCGTATCGAGTTGGCTCTTGACGGCGGCCTCCTGCTTCGCGGGGTCGATCTGCAGTATCGGCGATCCGGGTGAAACATGGTCGCCCGACCGGACGAAGATCTGGGTAATCGGCCCCTCTACTTGGGGCATGATCACGGCCGAGTCGCGGGATTTGAGGGTGGCCACATATTCCGTGCTGTCGTCGACGGGCACGGACTGCGCCACTTCAATCTTGACGGGAATCCCGGGAGGAGCCTGGGCCTGAACCTTCTTGGCGGCATCTCCGGAGCAGCCCATGGCGAGAAGGCCCAGACTCAGGGCGGGCAGAGTCACCGCGTGAGCGAAGCGTCCCCGCGGGAGACTCCGGGTAGGCGATACCCTTGGCAGCATAGCCCAGTAAACTAGCATGCGGTCCGGCGGCTGGCCAACAGCTCCTGGCCGCGAGCACGTGAACGCGGGAACGCACTCGAGCGGCCAACCCCGAGTTGCGGTATAAGGAGCCCTCGGGCCCCCTGGGTTCGACAGCCGGAGGCCCGAAACCGCCAGCGCCATCCCAGGAGTGGGCTCCACCCGCGTCATCGTGATCGATCGTCGACGGAACCCAGCTTCCTCTGGCGAACGAGCAGGGCGTCGAAATCCTTCCCGGCGGCATCGAGCTCGATCATCGCCTGCGCGGTCGGGGCTCCGTCGGAACTGTCGATCGCTTGCCACACCGCGTCCAGCCTCGCGCTGAGACGCGCGAAGCCACCCTCTCCCTCTTCCAGCTCCGCCGCTTCCTTCTCGAGGGAGGTTGCCGGGGGGCGCCTCCCGGCGGCAAGCAGCCGCTTACGGAACGCCCGGGTCTCTTCAAGCGCGGCGGACGAGCGGTCGAGTAGAGAGCAGGCGCGGCGGGCCGCCCCGAACTGCTCGGCGATCGCTTCCGGCGTGACGCGGACTCGCGGGTCAATCCGGAGCGTCAGCGGCTGCGTAAAGCTTTGGCCGTCCACGGAAAGGCGCACCGAGTACTGTCCGG
The DNA here is from genome assembly GCA_035570235.1 of Vicinamibacteria bacterium. Taxonomy (NCBI): domain Bacteria; kingdom Pseudomonadati; phylum Acidobacteriota; class Vicinamibacteria; species Vicinamibacteria bacterium. The sequence goes on from DATMML010000036.1 coordinate 61,243, forward strand.
GCATGGCGAGCGCACCTTCCGGTTGGAGGGGGATACCTTCGCCCCAGATGGCGCCGATCGAGTACTCGTAGCGAGCCGCTCGGGGACGGGGGTAGCGCAGGTCCCAAAGGAAGCGATGATGGCCAGCACTGGCGGCGGGGGTCGCCTCCGGCTTCAACCATCCCTCGACAAAGTAGGGCACGGCGTTCAGCTGCGGGGGTGAGTCCTCGCTCGAGAACCGGCGGATGGGATTCCCCTTTGCATCGATGATCTCGATGGTCACAGGCCCCCGCGCGCTTGCTCCCAAGAAGTAGTCGAGAACCGCACCCTCCGGCGGGTTCTTCCCCAGAGGGGTTTCCGGCGGGAGGGGCGTGTCCCGGCTCTGGCTCCGTCTCCGACGCCATGCGTCCGCAGGTGGGAACAGGAGCGCGCCCTTACTCGCGGTCTCCGGCGTCACCTGCCGCAGGGGCGCCACATCGTCGAGTATCCAGAGCGCACGCCCCTGGGTGGCGGCGATCAGGTCGTTGCCGTGCACGAGCAGGTCGCGCACCCAGGTCGTGGGCAGATTCAGCTGCAGGGGCTGCCATCCCTCACCATCGGTGAAGGAAACGAACACCCCCGTGTCGGTGCCCGCGTAGAGGAGTCCACGCCGCACGGGGTCCGCGCGCACGACGCTGACGACACTGTCCTTCGGCAGGCCGGCCCCGATCTCGGTCCAGGTCCGGCCTCGGTCGTGGGTGCGATAAACGTGGGGGGTGAAGTCGTCGAGGCGCTGGCGGTCGATGGCGGCGTAGACGGTTCCGGCATCGAAAGGCGGGATGTCGAGCGTACTCACCTTGCTCCAGGGGGAAAGGCCCCCCGGAGTGACGTCGCTCCAGCTTTTGCCCCCGTCGCGTGTGGTCTGAATGCGGCCGTCGTCGGTGCCGATCCAGATCTCGTCGTCGCCAGAAGGCGACAGCGCGATGGTGAAGATCACGCCGAAGCCGCAGGGGCGAGCATTCCCTAGGCCGATCTCGCCCCCGCACCCCTTGGCGTCGGGCACCGCGCCCGTCAGATCCGGGCTCATCATCGCCCAGGAGTGGCCGCGGTCTGCTGACCGCCAGAGGTACTGTGACGCGGCGAAGAGAGCGTAGGGGGGGCGCGGCGATACGGCGAGGGGCGCGATCCAGGTGTAGCGATACTTCACGTCGGTGGGACGCCTTCCGTAAGTGCTCTCGAGGTGAGGAGATATGGCGGCGACCTGTCCGGTCCGTGCGTCGAAGCGGGTGAGATCTCCGCCGAGTCCGCTTCCGTAGACGGTCTCGGGATCGCCGGGATCAGGGATCTCGTACCCCCGCTCCTCCCCGCCGACGGGATGCCATTCGCGGTAACTCAGGGCACCGTACTCGCTGCGGCTCGCGATCCCCACTGTGCCGCTGTCTTGCTGTCCGCTGTAGATCCAGTAGGGGAAGCGCTCGTCGGTCGCCAGGTGGTAGAACTGGCCCGTGGGCTGGTTATACCAGGTGCTCCAGGTCCGCCCGCCGTTGACGGAGACGCTGGTGCCCTGGTCGCTGGCCACCGCCATGTGATCTGCTTGCTTCGGATTGATCCACAGGTAGTGGTAGTCGTCCCCGCCGGGAGCGCCCTTGACGATCTGAAAAGTCCGGCCCCCATCATCTGACCGCCGTACCGACCGGCCCATGGCGTAGATGCGATCGGGGTTACTGGGATCAACGGTAAGGCGGGCGAAATAATCGCTCTCGAGCCAATCCGCCTGGCTGACCCGCTTCCACGTAGTGCCGCCGTCGTCCGAGCGGTAGAGCCCGCCCCCCGCGTTTGTCTCGCCCGCATGCAGGAGCGTTCCCGCGCGGGTTCGCATGACGACCACGGCGTAGATGCGGCCTCCGGCCGCGGCGGCGAGGCCGATCCGGCCCAGTGGCTCCGTCGGCCATTCGCCTCCAGAGAGCCGCCTCCAGGTCTTGCCGCCGTCGGCCGACTTGAAGACACCACTCCCGGGCCCCCTCTCCGCATGGAAGTAGGAAAGCCATGGGTAGTTCCGTACCTGCCACGTCGCCGCATAGACGACGGAGGGGTCGGTCGGATCCGCGGCCAGATCGACGGCCCCCGTGTTCTCATCCACGAAGAGAACCCTCTGCCAGGTCTTGCCACCATCTTCCGATCGGAACACCCCGCGCTCCGGGTTGGGACCGAAGATGTGACCAAGGGCGGCGACGAGAACGACGTCCGGGCTTCGGGGATCGACCACGATGCGACCGATAGCGCGCGTGTCGGCAAGGCCGCGCGGCTGCCACGTTTTGCCCCCGTCGTCGGAGCGATAGATGCCGCGGCCGGAGGCGATGTCGTAGCGGGTATCGGTCTGGCCGGTCCCGACATAGAGGATCCTCGGGTTCGAGGGTGCGATGGCGAGGGCTCCCACGCTCGCGCTTGCCTCGTTTTGGAAGAGGGGCTCCCAGGTGCGACCCGCGTCGTCGCTCTCCCACACGCCTCCCACCGCGGCCCCGAAGTAAAAGACGTCCGGCCGCCCAGGGACGCCCTCCACACAGGTTGACCACCCTCCACGAAACGGGCCGATGTTGCGCCAGCGCAGATCGGAGAAGACTGCCGGCGGCAAGGGTTCGGCGGGAAGCGTTTGCCCCAGGGCGGCTCCGAGGCAGAGGGCACAGACGGGGACAAGCAAATGGCGCATTTGAATCTCTCCGCGGGGCCCGAGTATATCCAATAGCAACGACCTCTGCCGCCCGACGGCCCCTCCAAGTCATTGGATCATTTACGCCGCGGACCAGTTTGGAATCTGGTCCCGGGCTCGGCCTTGCTCCCGCCTCGCCGGGGAGTGTCCCCATCGCGGCCTGTGATACCTTCGCGCTCTGTCCGTATATACAAGGGAATGGCAGGCGTGAGACCGTTGGAATGGCTCCTTCCCCAGGCCGCGCGCCGGGGCGAGTTGGATTGGGAGGCGGTCTACCGCGAGGAGTTGCCGCGAGTCTTCAACTTCTTCCGCTACCGGGTCGGCGACCGGCCCACCGCCGAAGACCTCACATCGCTCACCTTCGAGAAGGCCTGGCGTGCCCGCGATCGCTACCGCCGGGACCGAGCCCGCACCGCGACCTGGCTGCTCGCGATCGCCCGCAACGTCGCCCGGGATCACTTCCGCAAGAGCCGCCCGGAGGTCCCGATCGGCGAGGGGGACGCCGCCCACGACTCTCCGGAGGCGGCTGTCCTCCGCCGGGACGACTTCGCGCGGCTCTCGGCCCTGCTGGACGAACTGCCCGAGCGAAACCGAAGCCTGCTGGCCTTGAAATACGGGGCGGGCGCCACCAACCGCGCCATCGCCAAGCTGACCGGCCTCAGCGAGTCCAACGTGGGGACCATCCTTCATCGGGTGGTGACTTCGCTGCGGTCACGATGGGAAGAGATTGGAGGAAAACCGTGAACGACGACTTTCTCTCCGGCTTTCGTGAGGATCCCCCTCCGGAGTTCACCCACAAGCTCTGGGATCGTCTACAGACGATCGACGCGGAAAAAAAGGCCCGGCGGGCGTGGTGGCCGGGGGGGCCTCTCCTAGTCGGGGCCACCCTCCTGGCCCTGATCGTCTCGCTGGTGGGCCTTCCGCCCGTGCGCGCGGCCGCCCGCGGCTTCCTCGACCTCTTTCGGGTGAAGCGTTTCGCGGCTGTCCCCGTGGATCCCGAGCGGCTGGCCCGGTTGCGGGAGGGCAAGCTCGACCTCAAGACCCTGGTTGGCGAGCAGGTAGAGGTTCTCACCCCCGCCGCGGGGCCCGAGGTCGTGGAGACTCCCGAAGTAGCGGCGCAGCTCACCGGCCTCGTCCTCAAGCGGCCGGCCACCCTCCCCCGGGACGCCACCCTGGCCGAAGTCCGGCTGCAACATCCCGGGGCCTTTCGAATCACCCTCGACGCCGCCAAGCTGGAGGAGCTCGCCCGGGCGCTGGGGGTGACGGATGTCGCGATCCCGCCGGAGTGGGACCGAGCGACGGTCGAGGTGCAAGCGCCTTCCGTGGTGGCGATGGCCTACCGCAGGGGTACAGACGAGTTCGTGTTCCTCCAGGCCCGGAGCCCGGTGGTGAAGCTCCCGGAGGGGGTGGACCTGGTGCGGCTGGGGGAGATCGGCCTCGAGATGGCCGGCATGTCCGCGGAGGAGGCGCGCATCTTTGCCCGCACAATCGATTGGCGGAGCACGGTCCTGGTACCCGTGCCCGCAGAGGGAGCCAACTTCCGCGAGGTGGAGGTGCCCGGTGGACGAGGCCTTCTCGTGACTTCCTACCGCCGGCCGAAGGACGGAACACGCCCCGGCGGCCGCTCGCAGTCGGTGGTCCTGTGGTCGGAGGGGGACCGGGTCTTTGCCGTCGAGGGGCCCGGCAACGGCATGGAGATCCTTGAGATGGCCCAGTCCGTCCACTAAAGGGCGCTCGGAACCCTGCCGTGAACGAACCCGCCCTCGAGACCCGCGGCCTTCGGAAGGAGTTCGGCCCCAAGGCCGCCGTCCGGGACCTCACCCTGAGCGTGCCCCGGGGGGAAGTCTTCGGCTTCCTGGGGCCGAACGGGGCGGGGAAAACCACGGCCGTGAAGCTTCTGCTGGGGCTGGTGCGTCCGACCGCGGGCTCTGGGCGGCTTCTGGGGCGCCCCCTGGGGGACACGACCGCGCGGGCTCGGATCGGCTTCCTGCCCGAGCATTTCCGCTTCCACGAGTGGTTGGAGGGGCGAGAACTGCTCCGCTTCCACGGGCGGCTCCTCGGCCTTCGTTCACGGGTCCTGGAGACACGGATCGACGACCTCCTCCGCCGGCTGGAGCTGGGGGATGCCGGACACCGGCGCCTGCGCGAATACAGCAAGGGAATGTGTCAGCGGATCGGTCTCGCTCAAGCCCTGCTCGGAGAACCCGAGCTTGTGTTCCTCGATGAGCCCACCTCCGGGCTCGATCCTTTTGGCCGCCTCTTGGTGCGGGATCTCATTCGTGACCTGCGTTCCCGCGGAACGACCGTGTTCCTGAACTCTCATCTGCTGGGAGAGGTGGAGGTCACCTGCGACCGTGTGGCCTTCGTCAGCAACGGTCGCGTCGTGCGGGACATGGCCCTCTCGACGCCGGAGGAAGGCCTCGAGGTGGAGATTCGTGTCGACCGCTCGCTTCCTGCCCTGCTCGAGGGCCTCGGCCGCTTCGGTCGTGACGTCCGTGAAGAGGGGGGCGTGGTGCGGCTCCGGGTGGAGAGCGAGGATCGCTTGCCCGAGATCTCGCGCTGGCTCGTGAGCCAGGGCGCCGGCCTCTACCGCCTAGCCGCGCAGCGGCGGTCCCTGGAGGCGGTTTTCCTCGAGGTGATCGGGGAGGACCAGGGAGGAAGGGACGCGGGAGATGGATAGCCCCCTTCCCTCCCCGAAGGGCCCGGGAGCGGTGCGTGCGGTCCTCATCGTGGCTCACCTTACCTTCGCGGAGGCCCGGCGGCGCCGAATCCTGGCCGCCGCGCTTCTCCTGGGAACCGCCTTCCTCGCCCTCTTCGCGACCGGACTATTCTTCATCCTGCGAGATCTGCGGGCCCGGGTGCCGCCGGGGCAACAGCGCTTGATGATCAGCTTCGTGGTGATGGCTGGGCTCTACGCCGCCAACTTCCTCATCGTGGTCACGTCGATTCTCGTGGCCGTCGATACCGTAGCCGGGGAGATCGCCTCCGGCGTGGTCGAGACGCTGTGCAGCAAGCCCGTGGCCCGGAGCGCCATCGTCCTCGGGAAGTGGCTCGGCTGCTGGTTCCTCCTCGCCCTCTACGAGGGGCTACTGGTGGGAGGAGTGTTCTTGGTGAGCCGCCTCTTGGCCGGGTATACGCCGCCCCACGCCGCGCGGGGAGGCGGGCTCATGCTTCTGGAAGGCACGGTACTCCTGACCCTGGCCGTCGCGGGGGGTACCCGGCTGGCCAGCCTGACGAACGGGGTGACGGTCCTGGGCCTCTACGGCCTCGCCTTCATCGGAGGCTGGATGGAGCAGATCGGTACCCTTCTCGGCAACCCGACCGCGCGCTACCTGGGGATCGCCGCCAGCCTCGTCGTCCCCAGCGAGTCGCTCTGGCAGCTGGCTGCCCACTACATGCAGCCCCCGCTGGCCCGGGATCTCAACCTCACGCCCTTTTCGCCAGCTTCCGTGCCCAGCCCCGCCATGGTGGCCTGGGCGGGCAGCTACGTGCTCGTCGTCCTCCTGACCGGTCTGCGCCTCTTCCAAACCCGGGACCTTTGAGCCCGTCCATCACCCGGGCCGAGAGCCCGTCACCAACGGATCCTTTGCTCCCTAACGAAGGAGCCAATCGGGGCGAAGGACCGGATACATGGCCAGCCCGATGACCCCCCCCAGCGCCACGAGGAGCGAGTCCGGACACTTCTTGAACAAGGCGAGAGCGGCGAGACTCAGCACGGCGACGGCGGCGGTCAGGAGGTCCCCCACCGCCGCCTGCCCCACGAAGTAAGTTGTGCCCACGAGCACTCCGACTACGGTCACGGTGACGCCACGTATGAAGCCCCGGAGCCTCCGGTTGCGACCGTGCCGGAGGAGCAGGGGTGTCGCGAGGACGGTGAAAAGGACAGCGGGGGAGAATATCCCCATCGTGGCGGCGAGGGCTCCGGGGAACCCCGCCACGACGAACCCCACGAAGGTGGCCGTGATGACCACTGGGCCGGGGGAGATCATTCCGATCGCGACCGCGTCAAGAAACTCTCGCCTCCCAAGCCAGTGAAACTGATCCACGACGTACGTCTTAAGGAAGGGGACAATCACAAGCCCGCTGCCGAAGACGAGGCATCCCGTTTTGAAGAAGAAGAAGAAGAGCTTCCATGCCGTGCCCTTCGTCAAGGCGATCGGGACGGCCACCGCCAGCGCCGAGCGCCCCGCCCTTGGCGGTGCGGGGAGCGCGGGCCCCGGGTCATGCGGGGACCCGGCCTCCCGGGGGTCCGCGAAGAGAAACATGCCCAGCAGTCCCGCGATGATGAAAATTGCGGTCAGCTCCCTCTGAGCTACCACCGTCACGCCACAGGCGATGACGGCAAAGGCCCAAGCCGTGACATCCCGGCGCAGGGTCTTCGTCCCCAGGCTCCAGCACGCCTTGAGGATCAGGGCCAACACGACGGGACCGACCCCGTAGAAGAGCGCGCGGAGCTGCCAGTCTTGCGCGAAGTGGGTGTAGGCGGCGGCGGCGGCGACCACAATCACAAAGGGTGCGAGGCCGAAGGCTACCGCTACCAGGAGCCCACCCGGGATCCCGAATCGGATGTAACCGCAGTAGACGCCAAGCTGGTAGGCCAGGGGGCCTGGGCAGGCGGCGGCGATGGCCAAGCCCGCATCGTACTCCGCCTCCGTGATCCAGCCCTGCCTCTCGACGAGATCCCGGCGGATGTAGTTGGCGAGGGCGACGGGGCCCCCGAAACCGACCGCTCCCAGGCGCAGGAAATAAATGACGAGAGAGGTCTGGGTTGGGAGGAGAGGGTCGTCTCTCACGCCCTCCCCTTCGAGAGCTCGTCGTAGAGGTGAGCGGCCGCGCGCATGCACTTCCTCCAGTCTCCCAGATGGAGGCTCTCGTTCTCCGAGTGGGCGTTACAAGTCGGGTCTTCGACACCGGTCAACAGGCACGGCGCCCCGCGCAGAAAATCGGAGAAGGGCTGGACAAACCCGATCGAGCCCCCCGCCCCCATCAGCGCTGGCTCGCGACCGAAGCCGGCCTTGAGAGCTCGCCGCGCGGCCTCGAATGCAGGCCCCTCGGGGTCCGTCCTCCACCAGGGGCCGCTCCTCACGACCCGGGCCTCGACCCGGGCGCCGAAGGGAGGCCTGCCTGTAAGCTTTCGGATGAGCTGCTCCGCGGCCTCTCGCGAGTCCATGTTGGGAACCGTGCGCATGGAGAGACGGGCGCGGGCCGAGTCGAGGATCTGGTTGGAGGAGCCCACGATTGACTGAGCCTCGAAGGCGATCACCGTGAGCGAGGGGCGCGTCCAAAGCCTTTCGTAGACCGAGTAGCTCTTCTCTCCCGCGAGCCTCACGCCCTTCAGCAAGCCGGCGTCGCGTCTGAACCGGCGCTCGTCGAAGGGAAGCCGCCGCAAGCGTGCCTGCTCACGGGGGGTGGGGCGGGCCACGCGTCTATAGAGCCCGGGGACGTTAAGGGAACCGTCCTTCCCCGCGAGATCCGCGATCAGACGGCAGAGAACCTGCACCGGATCTGGGATGGGCCCGCCCTTCTGGCCGCTGTGGACTGGCTTCTCCAGGGAGCGGACCTCCACGTCCACCTGACACATCCCGCGGAGCCGGTACGTCAGGGCTGGCACCCCGGTGTCGAAGTTCGATGTGTCCGAAAGCACAACCGTGTCCGCCGACATCATTTCCTTGTAGATCTTGAGGAACGTACCCAGGTTCCCCGATCCGATCTCCTCCTCACCCTCGATGAGGAACCTGACGTTGCAGGGAAGGGAGCCGCCGGAGCGGAGATAGGCGGCTACGGCTGCGATATGGACCAATATGCCGCCCTTGTCGTCGGCGGTGCCCCGCCCGAACAGCCGGCCGTTTCGCTCGACCGGTTCAAAGGGAGGCGACCGCCACTCCGCCGTGCGGCCGGGGGGCACCACGTCGTGATGTCCGTAGAGCAGCAGGGTCGGTGCGCCCGGCCGCTCCTGCCAGTCGCCGTACACGTACGGATGGACGCCCGGCACTTCGAGAATCCGGACGTTTTGGATTCCGACCCTCCGGAGGAGGTCCGCGAACGCATCGGCCGAGCGCCGCACTTCCGCCTTCGGGAAGCCGTCCGCGGAAACGCTCGGGATCCGGGCGAGATCGACGAGGATGCCCTTGAACTCGTCGAACTGAGCGTCGATCCGACGAAGGGCCTCCCGGAGGTTGGCGGGGGAGGGCTTCATCTGGTCGGGGTCCCCCGAAGACGAGCCCCAGCCCGATCCGACCCGGTTGGAGGGTCAGCCGGCGCGAAGATCCCGAAGGTGTCAAGGTAGGGCTCCACTCCTCAGTCCCCCAGGGCCACCGCCAGTCCAACCCCGGCGCTTAGGGCCCGCTCATAAACCGCGACCGCCGCCGCCACATCCTCGAGCGCGGTGCCCGTGGAGTCGAAGACCGTGATCTCGTCTCTGGAGCCCCGTCCCCGCTTTCGTCCGACGATGACATCGGCCAGCTCGGCGTGCACGTCTTCCCGGCGCATCGCGCCCGCGTCCAGCGCGTGATGGAGATCGCCGCTCGAAGCGCATTGGTCAAGCACATCGACAACCACCGTCGCCGACGACATGAGCTGCGGGTCCAGCTCTTGCTTGCTCGGGTTGTCCGCGCCCACCGCGGCCACGAACGTTCCCGGGGCCACGTGGTCCTTCATGAGGAAGGCCTGCCGGGAGGGCGTGCACGTTACGCAGACCTCGGTCCCGCGAACCGCGTCCTCGAGGCTGGGCGCGCTTCGGACGTCGAGGCACAGCTCCTTGCCCATCTCCTCCGCAAAACGCAGGGCGCGAGCCCGGTCGGCGTCGTGGACGCGCACGCTTTCGAGGGGCAGCACGCTCTTCAGTGCCCGAAGCTGGACCCGGCCCTGGACTCCGCAGCCGCAGATCGTGGCCACGTGCGCGTCCCGCCGCGCCAGGTATTTGGCCGCCACGGCGGTGGCCGCGCCCGTTCGGAGGAGCGTGATCTCGATCGAGTCCAAAAGAGCGAGCAGGCGGCCGTTTTCTCCGTCGCAGAGGGCGACGACCCCTTGGATCGTGGGCAGGCCGGAGCGCTCGGGGTTGCCGGGAAAGTTCGAGTTCAATTTCGCGGCAAAGTAGGGGCGTTCACGGACGAGACCCGCCGTCTTGACGTGGAAGCCGCCCTCGCCCGCGTGCACGGTCATCATCCCCGCGGGCCAGGTGCGGCCCTCGGCCTGGTCTCGGAAAGCCGCCTCGACGGCGGCCATGCACTCGTCGAGGCCGAGGAGAGCCCTCACCACGCGGCCGGTCAGCACGAGTGTGCCCAGGATCATTCACGAATACTAGCAAGTGATATATGGATAAGTCAACTGATATGTATAAGATGCTAACGGCTTCCTCCGTGTTGGGTCGGGTCGAGCCTCGAGTAGCGACTCCTGGCCGGGGAGGGGGCCAGCGGGGCACCGATGGACACCGTACCCCCCCAGGTTCTATTGCCCCTCGACTATCAAGTCGTCGAACTCGATCACGGAGTCGGCCTTGGTCCAAAGCCCGACCTTCCCCCCGTCCTTGAAGGTGCCGTCGCGCGCGTCCAGAACCCTCTTGCCATCGAACCAGACCGTGAAGTGATCCCCCAAGGCCTCCGCCTTGAGGGTGTGCCAGGTGTTGGTGGAGACCTTGACGTCGTGGTTCAGGAAGGCGCGCCGCCGCCCGTCCACGGTGTGATAGATCGTGCAGTTGTTCTCGTTGGCGTTGCAACGGGTGACGTAGTAGTTGTTGGCGTCCTTGTATCGCCAGACGAGGCCGAAGCCTTGGTCGACCTTGCCGGACAGCGGCCGGGCTCTGACGGTCAGTGTGACGTCCTTGTAAATGCCCTCCTTCAGCACGGCCACCGGGAACCGGTAGTCGGTCGGGTCGGCGCTCTCCTGGACGAGCACGTGGTTCTTCTCCGCCCCCTTCTCAACCCGAACGAGCCACCTTCCCTCCGCGCCCCCGCCCGTCCGCGCGAACTCGAAGCCCGGTGGCTCTGCGCCCACGGCATTCGCCTCGAAGTCCATCGTGACCCGGTCCAGTTTGGCCGCCAGCACCGGAGGGGCGAGCGGGGAGGGCGATGCCGAAAAGAGCAGCGCGACGAGGCGGGGGAGAGAGCCTTTCATGTTGCCTCCTTCGGCGGTGCGGCCGTTACGGAACCGCCACTCTGCCCAGAGCAGCCTTCAGACCGGCGGCGATCCGGGCGGGATCGTCGCACCCCCAGAAGTGCATGAAGAAGAGACGGGGGGACTCGCGCAGCATGTGGGAGTGCAGGGCCGTGACTTGGAGGCCGTGGGCTTCGAGCTCTCGGATCACGGGGTTGACCTCGTCCGCGATGAGGACGAAGTCTCCGGTCGTCGCCACTCGATCGTCGACCACCTGGAAGTTCAGCGCGATCGCCATGCCCAAGCTCGCGGGCACCTCGACGCCGGCCTCCTCGATCTTGGCCGCCCTCGGAACGCCGACCTGGAGAACGCGCCCCGCCATGGAGCCCTTGCGACCCAGAACCTCCTGGATCTTATCCAGCGCCGCTCTCTCCGCCAACGAGGGTCCGGCCGGCGCTCCGCCGGGAGCGGAGAGGGGCGTTTTCGTCGCTTCCAGCGCACTCCTCAGCGCCCGGGCCAAGGTTCCCGGCTGTCCGTGGCCACCGAAGTGGACGTACACGATCTCCGGTGTCTCACCGGTCAGGTGGTTGTGCACCGCGAGCACGTCGAGGGCCCCTGCCTGCAGGGCCCGGATCACCGGGTTCACCTCGGAGGCGAGCAGAACGAGATCGCCCATGGCCATGGCCTGGCCATCGGCCATCGTCTTGAAGCCGGCCCACGAGCCAAGGGCGAGCGTCGCCTCGACGCGTACCGGCCCCACGGTCACCTCCAGATCGCGGCGCGGCCAAGCGTACTTTTGGACATCACCGGGAAGCCCTTTGCCCGCCTGCCCGAGCGCCTTGTCTACGACGTCCCAGGTCCCTTCCGAGCCTGCAATCCGGGCGATCGAGAGCAGCGCGAAGACGGTGCCCGGCAAGACGAGGGAGTCGAAGCGGAGCCTCATGTGCGGCCTCCTTTGAACGGACGCCCCTTTCCAGAAGGGGCATCAACGCCCGATCCGGGCGGTGGGGATCGGAGCCGACCGCGAAACGACTGGTAGAGGTCGTCGAAGAGGGCGAAGCCTCGATCGAGGCGGGCCTCATCGTCGTGGTTCGCCATGAGCATCCCCAGCAAAAGCTGCTGGACGCCGCTCGTCTCCGGGTGGCCGAACTTGCCATCCTTGATGTCCATGTCGTGGACGACCTCCGCCAGGCGGGTGAGCGCCGGGTCCGTGATGCCCGTCCGAAGCACGAGGGTCTCGAAGGTGCAGCGGTCTCCCTCGTGGGTGAATTCCCCGTCAACCATGTCGAAGCGGATCTCCTCCGCTTGCACATCGTCTACCCCCGGAACGATGAATCGAAGGCGCGCCTTTGGATCCAGAAAGCGTCTGATGAACCAGGCCGACGCTATGCGATCCACCTGGATTCCCCGTCGCGTCACCCAGGTTCTCCCGACGAGCTCCTGGTGGCGGGCCGCGGGCGCGGCCGCGGGCTCGGGGCGCAGCTGACTCTCGAAGGCGGCGAGCGAGGCCTCCGCTTCCCCGCGGGCGGGGGAGGCGAAGAAATCGATCTCCCCGATCGCGCGCAGGCGCTTCTTGGTCCGCGCGAGACGGGCGCGAAACGCCCCTTCGGGGGGAGCGACGTGGCTCCGTCTCTTGAACTCAGCGGTCCACGCGCGTACGTCCTGGGCCAGCGCTTCGTAGTCCGCCGTCCGCTGCCCCTGGAAGGCGTCGATGAGCGCATCTCTGGTCCCGGCGTCGACGAAGCTGGCGAGCAGGATGTAGGCGTCCGCTCCTCCGGAGCGCGCCTCCTCCGCGATCTGCTGCAGGCGGGGCAGCAGCGGCTTTCGGGCGGGCATGACGTAAACGGCGTCCTTGAGCGCTACCGCCCCCAAGCTGGCCAGACGCTTCCGGATCTTTGCCCGCAGATACAAGGGCTTGGCCGGGATCTGGTGGATCAGCAGGTACCAGGCGGGCTCGCTCACGCGCGGTCCCGGGTCATCCTGTCAGTTCGATGCTTGAGGTGGGCGAGCAGGGAGTCATAGAGAAACGCGGCCCGGGCGACGATCTCCCCATCGTCTTGCGCTACGTCCGTGAAGCCCTGGCTGATGGCCCAGAGTCCGGCCGCTTCCGGCGTTTTCGCTGGCTCGTCGGGGAAGTCGGCGCCGTGCACGATCTCCGCCAGGCTGCGCAGGCTAAGGTCGCCGGACAGGCGCTCGTCGACGAGCTGCTCGAAGGAGCAGCGGCCCCGCTGGTCTCTGTGTGGATAATGGGCTCCGGGCGCATCGAAGCCGATCGCTCCTTCCCGCTGTTGGACGGCCGCGACCTCTCCGGGCTCCACGAACAGTAACTCCGCGGTCGGGTCAAGGAAACGCCGGATTAGCCAGGCCGTGGCCGTACGGTTCACGTGAACCCTCTTGCGGGTGACCCATTTCACACTGAGATCATATCAGGTGAGGCATGGATATGTCAGATGCTAGTGTATAGCTGACCCCGGCCCCCCACAGCTCAGAGGGCTGCGCTGCCCGGTGACTCGGGAGCGCTGTCGAGGTCCCGGGAAGGGTCCCGCCCGTCATCTAGGAGGGAGCCCCCGATGTCCAGGCCCGGAGCCCGTGACGAGCAGGAGCTTTTCCGCGCGGGTCAGTCGCTTGATCCGCCGTTCCAGCTCAAGGGCGCGGCGCCAAGTTCTCACCCGGCGAGACCAGGCGAGGCTCACGGGGCGGCGAGAACGGGTGAATTTTGATGCCGTGCCCGCTCGGTGCGCATCGAGACGCCGGACGATGTCCTTGGCCGCTCCGGTGTACAGCGACCCATCGCGGCAACGAAGGATATAGACAAAGGGCATGTTTGCACCGGCGGCAGCGACGGGCGGACTCGAGCGTTTCGCAGGCCTAGGGACCCTGGCTCGGGCCACTACCCCCGCGGCCCCCAAGGAGGTGAGGGGCGGGAGGGGATGGCGCCGGACCTCGGTCTCTGCAGGGTCCGCCGGGAGCAGATGCCCTCCCCGAGGAACCGTGCCTCAGGAGCTGCTGCCGAAGCGCTGCGCGTAGCGGGCGCGAGCAGCGGCCGCGACCTCCTCGCGGTTCCGCGGGGGAGACGTCGTCACTAGCTCATCCACCAGTCGCCGTGCCACCCGCGTGACCTCCGCCACCGCGCGGTTGAAGGCGGCCTCGTTGGCGCGCGAGGGCGCATTGAAGCCGCTTACCTTGCGAACGAACTGGAGCGAAGCTGCGCGGACCTCCTCGTCGGTCGCGGGGGGCGCGAAATTGAACAAGGTTCGGATGTTTCGGCACATGCACGATTGTGGTCCAGAGGCGGGCCGGAGTCGAGTACCCACCGCGGGACTTGAGCGCCTATGGGGCCGATCTCGAGGCAAAGGTCTCCGCCGCGTGGGGCCACCCGAGGGGACGCGCGCCGTTCATACCGACACACGGTGGCTACTCGGTGAGCGACTGCCGACGGCGGCGCAGGAAGTCGCGCTCGGCGGCGTTGTCGGTGAGCCTGATCGCGGTCTCGTAGGCCATCGCTGCCTCGACGTCACGGCCCAGGCGGCGCAACAGGTCGGCGCGGATGGCATGGAAAATGTGATAGGTGCCAAGGTCCAGCGCGTCGACGAGGGCGAGCGCGGTCGCCGGCCCGTCGATCTCGGCCACCGCGACGGCGCGGTTCAAGGCCACGACCGGGCTCGGGTCGTAGGCGAGCAGCTGGTCGTAGAGGCGCACGATCTGCGACCAGTCGGTGGTCGCCGCGGAGCGCGCGTCGCTGTGCACGGCATTGATTGCGGCCTGGATCTGGTAAGCGCCCGGGTGGTTGCGCCGCAGGCAGTCACGGACGATCGCCTGGCCCTCGGCGATGAGGTCGCGGTCCCAGCGTTCCCGATCCTGGTCGGGGAGGGGCACCAGGCCGCCGCTGGCGGTCGTCCGCGCCGCCCGATGCGACTCTACGAGCAGCATCAGTGCGAGCAGACCCAGGACCTCCGGCTCGTCGGGCATGAGCTCGGCGAGGAGTCGGCCGAGACGGAGGGCTTCGGCGCACAAGTCGGCGCGGATCAGCTTCTCTCCCGCGCTGGCCGCGTAACCCTCGTTGAAGACGAGATAAACCACAGCCAGTACGGACTGTAGCCGGCCGGGGAGCTCGGCGGACGTGGGCACTCGGTAGGGGATCTTCGCGTCGCGGATCTTGCTCTTGGCCCGGACCAGCCGCTGGGCCATGGTCGGCTCCGGCATCAGAAATGCCCGCGCGATCTCCGCGGTGGTGAGCCCGCCCAGCAGCCGCAAGGTGAGGGCGACCTGTGCGCTGCGGCTGAGCGCGGGGTGGCAGCAGGTAAAGATCAACCGCAGCCGCTCGTCGTGCACCGGCCCCTCCTCCATCGGTTCGTCCTGGACGTGCAGCAGGGCCGCCTGCGCGTGCCGGTCGGAGCGGGACGCCTCCCGGCGCAGCCGGTCGATCGCCCGGTTGCGGGCAGTGGTGATGATCCAGCCCGCTGGGCTCGGCGGCAGCCCGTCCGTCAGCCATCGTTGCACGGCCACGGTGAATGCATCCGCCACCGCTTCCTCGGCGATGTCGATGTCGCCGAAGGCGCGGACCAGGACGGCCACCGCACGGCCGTGCTCCGCGCGGAAAACGCGCTCGATCTCGGACGCCCCCGAGGAATCCAACCGGGGTCAGTACTCGGGGACGTCCTGGAACGGACGCACCTCGATCGGCAGCGTCGTCGCGCGGGCCGCTCGGCCCGCCCAGCCCAGTGCGGCATCGAGATCGGGTGCCTCGACGATCCAGAAGCCGCCGATGTGCTCCTTGCCCTCGACGTAGGGGCCGTCCGTGATCATGAGGTCCCGATCGCGGACCCGAACGACCGTGGCCGTGCTCGGGGGATGAAGCCCTCGACTGAAGACCCATCCTCCGGCCGCCTTGATGTCCTGGTTCAACGCGTGCAGCTCGCGCCCAACCGACTCCAGGAACTCCGCGGGCGGGGCCGGACCATCGGGCTGGTGGATGGTGAGCATGTACTGCGTCATTCTGGGTCCCTCCTTTGGGTCGCTGCGGCCATGGTCAGGATGGCTGGTAGGTCGCGATTATCACTCCGGTGCTCGTGGTCACGCTATTCAGCAGCCGGAGCACCGAGGCAGGGGCGTCGTCATTGAATAGCCGGCGGCCTCGCCCCAGCGCCAGAGGGTGGATCAGCAGCACGTAGCGATCCACGAGGCGGTGCCGCATCAGCGTCTGCAGCAAGTCCCCGCTGCCCAGAACCACTATGTCCTTGCCCGGCTCCTCCTTCAGGCGGGCCACCGTTTCCGCCGCGTCTCCGGAGAGCAGCGTCGAGTTCCGCCACGGCAACGGCTCCCGGAGTGTCCTCGATGCCACGTACTTCTGGGCGTTGTCGAGCACCTCCGTGAACGGGTTGTCCTTGCGTCCCGGCCACACGGCGGCGAAGTTCTCGTATGTGCGTCGCCCGAACAGCAGCGGCCCGCCCTGGCTCATACCCTCGCCCATGGCCTTCATCATGACCGGGTCGTTGTAGGCCCGGGCCCAGCCGCCGTGCTGGAAGCCGCCCCGCGGATCCTCGTCGGCCTGCCCCGGGGCCTGCATCACGCCGTCGAGCGTCAGACTGATGGTGGCGACGATCTTGCGCATTCGTGGTTCCTTTCCGAGGTGGGGCCGGCCCTCTTGCCGGGCCCTCACCCCCTACACGAATCGCCATCGGCCGAATCGACATCAGACGCCCGCCCCTCAAGAATTTACTTCTGCATTTGCGGCGGGTTGCCGGTTGCCGGGGACTCCCTAAGTTGTTGTCAGGATTGGCGGAACTGACAGGGATCGAGCCGCCAACCGAGTGAACGCCATTTCCTGGTCTCGCATCTGCCCCCGCGAGACACTACGAGTCGCCTCGCGCCCGACCCGCCCTAGCCGTCGAGGCGAAGCGGCCTGGCGCCGCTGTCGACCACGCCGGATGGCGCAGGAGTCTGGTGCCCGACGAGCGGTGACAAACTGCTCCGGCGGGGGACCTTGGGGGTTCTTGTGGACAAAGAGCGCACTCTCCGGCATCCCCGGCAAGTAAAGCGTAACGGACACATCGACGGCTGGGATGCAGGTTACATGCGCGGGCGCCATAAGCCGAGCGTCGTCAGGCGACCTCGGTCGATGGTACGGCTACCATGGCATGCACTCGTCGGATCAAGTTTGCCAGGGCAGCGTCATGCTCGACTGCCTCGAGGGCGTGTCCGTGGATCCCCCATCGCTCCCACCGACCCTCGGCCGCCGGCTTCGGGAGCGGGGAGTTCATCTGCTTTGGCAAAGCGCGGACCGCACCGAGCAGTGCGTCCTGCACTGGCCTGCCCCCCTCCTGAAGGCACCATCCCACGACCGCCCAGCCGTGTGCGCTGTGACGCCCTTCATCAGCCGCGATCTCCTTGAGAACAGCACTAATACCGGGAACGTCGCAGCGTCGGGCCAACTTAGCGATGATGCGGGCCGAAACGCCTTCGTGGAGGGCACCGTCTACGAGGGAGTCGACGGCCAGTTTCGCCAAGGCGAGCTTTCGCGAACGCGGCAGGGTCCTGACACGTTGCGCCTGGGGGAAGGGACCGGGGCTTACGCTCTTCTTGTCGAGTTCGCAGGCCAGAGAAAAGCACAACTCGGTATGGCGGATCTCGTCAAGGGCGTCTTGATTGGCTGCCGCGATCAGGGTCGGAGGTGCCCCGAGGGCCATCAGGTCCAAGGTGAGCCTTGCGAATGCTGCCACCGAGGCATGCTCTGTCTTCCCGTTCTCCCGCCACTGATCGGCAACCCCAGTCGGCAGGCCTTCCAGGCCATCCACCACGACCATGGATGTCGTCCACTCGGAGCTCGAGCGGAGACCAGGGAGTAACACTCGGCCGTAGCGTCTCAGTTGACGCCCTCGAGAAAATCCCGCGGTCGCGAAATAAGCGACGAACATGCCAAGGCCGGCCATGAAGAAATTGCCGAGAATGGCAGCGATCGCATTGCGGGTCTCGACCGGGGTCCGCTCATGGATTGGATGCATCAGGTCAACAACACCACGCGTTGCTCTTAACAACGCGACTAGGATGCAGAAACCAAAGAGAACCACTCCTCCTATCCCCACCAGCCCGACGATTCCCATTGGCAGGCGAAGCCTTGCCAGCACTATCGTCAACGCGAGCGCGAGTAGGGGTAACCCGAAGCAGGCCAGGGTGCTAAGTCGCAAGCCCGGTCGGGCGTGGGCTCCCAAGCCCCCGAGAGCGGGGTAATGGTCCGCGACCCTACCCCGAGGGTGCCCGCCGCTCTCGACGTGCCTTTCTGCCTGAGGAAAAAGCTCGGGCTGTTCGGGCGCATAGACCTTGCTGGAAACGTCGGGACTCGAGACATTCAGCATGGGATCGCTCCTTTCCGGCATTGCTACGTTCGGGATTCCACCAGACGGTACAGCCGTGACCCAACAAGTCGCGAGGCGCGGAAAAGTGGCTCTTCCTTGCCTTCGCTCGCTTTCATCCACCTGAGCATCTCCGCAAAGCGCTCAGCCAGCCGAGTGCGTGTGACACTTTCGCAGGTGGCACAAGATGCCGACGCCAGTAGAGATGTGGCCTCGTCGCTCATGGCGATGGGGGTCTTCATAACCGAGAGGGAAACAAGAGAGGCTGCGCGATTCTCAATCACCCTGCGCAGGACGTGGTCCCATGGCTCAACAACAAAGCAAGAAAACTCGGGGCCGGATCGTGTTTCTTGCTGGATCATCGATGGAGCCGCTGTGCACAGCGCATGCCAGACGGTTGAGACCAGGATGTGAGCCAATTCGCGATGTTGGCAGGTCGTTTGGGAAAACGTGGGGGTCTCTGCCTAAGGCGGTGTCGTGGCCTCCCGGCCACGCAATCGAGTCCCTCCGACACGATGGGCAAGCGTGGGTCGACAATCGGTGCTGGAGACAGGGAACTCCCCAACCGCGGCATCACGCACCAGTGCGCGTGGATGGGCGGCGTGGACTGGGGTAAAGACGGGCTAAAGCGCTCCGACGCCGGGACGACGACCACTCTTGGCGGCCTGATCTTAGAATTGTTGGAGCGGCGAGTCCAAGAATAGACACAGCGCGCTTCCGTCCTGGGGGGTGGTGATCGATTGGTACCGACGAGTCGCGGCGCTGCGAGGCTCCGTATCCGCCCATGGAGTTGGTCTAGTTAGGGGCCAGCCACTCGCCCCGCCCCGCTGGCGGCAGGGTCCGAACGCGCTGCCGGTTACAGGCGGCGCGGCCGAAAGGAGCCCTTCTCCTTGACCCAGGTGATGATCGCGCCCTGGTAGCCGTCGCAGGGCTGACGCGGGCCGGTAGTCTCCCGGTCCTCGCGGACTCCACAGGTCCGGCACTGCAGCATGTTGTGGTTGCAGCTCGGGAACGTCTTGATGGCCAGATCCGCGTCCACACCTCTGCCGATCGTCTCTTTGTACAACGCCATCGTGCTGCGCCAGTCGACGACGGAGTCCTTCTCACCGAAGAGTGCTAGAACCGGACACCGGATTTCCTTGAGGATCTGTCGGAAACCCGGCACGTAGACCATCAGGCCCGACGCCTCGTCGAACGAATGATGCTCGGCGATGAACGTCTTCTGCTCCAGCAGATAGGCCGCCTTGGTCTTCTCCTCGCCGAAGAAGGACTTGAAGAAGGGGTCCTGTCGCAGGTTCTCGGTCGCCCGCTGATTTTCCTCGAACGAACCGCCCTCTTGGAAGATCTCGTTGCCGCGCCGCCACTCCGTGATCAGCGACCGGACGACGGACTCGCTGCGGCCTTCGATCCGGAGATTAGTCTCGAGCATGTAGCCGAAGCTCTCCTTGTCGTCCGTTCCGCTGACAGAGATCCAGAAGGCGACGTCGGGGAGCTGCTCGATCACGAGCGGACAGATCCAGCCGGCGCGGCTGATGCCCCACAGGCCGATGCGGTCGGACCCAGCGATGCCGCGACGCTTCAACTCGGCGATGGCCGCCAACGTCTCTTGCGCGCTACTCTGAACCGTTTGATCGCGGTCATACTCACCCTCGCTCTTGCCGCAACCCGACTTGTCCCACAGGTAGCAACCCAGGCCGGCCTCCACGAAGCGGGAGCGCAGGTCGTAGTACCACCTCCCGGCGACCACGTCCGTCTTGCCGTGGCCCAGTACAAAGACCACGATCGCCGAGGGAGGGCGATCCGCCGGCTGATCCAGGGTACCGCTCAGCCGCTTGCCGTCGAACTGGAAATCGAGGCTCTCGGTCTTCATCGGCTCCGCAGCGTAGAGCTGGCACGACAGCAGAGTCAGACCGATGGCGGCGGGCAGGCTCCTCGCGTTCATGTGCTCCTCCTCCAGTGGTTCTGGCCCGACCGGCCAGGTCAGCTGTTGTGGTGCCGGACCCGCGCCCCTCGTGCGGCGGCCCGTCGCTAGGTAGATAAGTGGCGACGAACAGATCTGCAACAAGACCGGGGTGTGAAGAAGAAGCGTGGCTTGATGAGGCGCCACCCTCCCCCGGGATCACCTCAGTGAAGGCGCTCCAGAAGTTCCTTCTCCCAGCGTTGATGGAGGAGTCGAGCTCCCGGATCGCGAGGCGATCGGCGCCTTCGTTCGGGCTGATGGCTACGTGCTTGCTCACGAGTGCATCTCCCTGTTCGCGCGATTGACTACACGGTGATCAAGGGCAGGGCGGCCGAGTCCCGCGCGTGACCCCCTTCCCAGTCGCTGCAAGCGTCAACCCAAGCCGGCTCGACGACGAGAGATCGATTCAGCGAGCAACCCGGCGGCCACGGCGCTTCGATGCCGGGTCGCGCTGGGGAAGGAGGTGCTGAAAGAGGACGCGCGTGAAGCGTTCCACCGGGATGGGACTACGCTGCGACTTCGCCACGAGAATGGCGCCTTGCAGCGAGCTGACGATGAAGCCGGCGAGCTCCTGTACGTCGGTTTTGGGCGCCAGCTCGCCTGCCTCGATTGCTGCTTCCAGGCAGTAGGCCACCGATGCCTGGTTCTCCGCGAACACTGAGGCGACACGAAAGCGAATCGCGTCGCTTGCCTCGCTCGCCTCCGCACTGAGGTTTCCGTACAGACACCCTCGACGCATGTCTTCCTTGCGGAGGTACTCGAGCTGCCCATCGATCCAGGCTCGCAACCGACGAAGTGGCGGCAGCCGGTCGTTTCGCAGCGTCGCCCTGACCGCGGCGCTCGTCATCTCTCGATAGCGCTCAAGGATCTCGAGTCCAAATGCTTCCTTCGAAGCGAAATGGTTCGTGAACGACCCCTGCGGCACGCCGGCAGCCTGGGCGATGTCGCGCACGCTGGACGCCCCAAACCCGCGCTGGTGCACCAATCGCAGCCCGTCTGTGAGCAACTTGCCCTTGTTCGAGGGACGTGACATGTCCCCATCAACGCGCACGTCGGTAGTGGTTGTCAAGGCGAGTGACCGCGCCCCCTCTCACTCAGTCGAATACGGCGATCCGACAGCTCTAGCCAGCGTCGACGAGCACGTGCGGATGACTCCGGCGGCGTGGGAGCGCGAGGGCCCGAGTCGGCAAGGTAGGCGGGGTACCTCCGCGACCTGCGACTTGGAATCGTCGACGCTACCGGATCTGCCGCATCGCGTCGGCCCAGTTCTCGACGTGGTATGCAGATGCGAGCTTGTCACCTCTCACGGTAAACACATCGAGGGCCATCGTCGTGAAGCTTCGGCCGGTGGGGCGAGCACCGAAGAACTCGGCCACGGGAGTTCCTGTCGCCTGCCCTCGCACGACGATGCGATCGCCAGAGGTCCAAATGTCCTTGATGCTCCAGCTCAGGTCGGGAATGCTCGCGCCGAGCGTTTTGAAGACGTCGGCAAGTTGATCGCGCGTAAGCCATTGTTCATTGGTCGAATAGGACTTGTAGTCCGCATGGCAGGCTTGGGCGAGAAGGGCGGCGACGTCCTTCTTCTGGGGCTGGTTCAGGGCATCGTAGAGCGGACCGACGATTCTTTCCGCCACCTCCACCGTCAACTCTGATTGCGCTGCCGCGGCGCTTGCGGCCGGGAAGCGGTCTCCAAACATCGGCAGCCCGCTCTTCGACTCCTCCCGGCTTGCTTCGTCTTGCAGCACATCCCAGTGCTCGGCAAGAACGCCGTTCTCAACTCTGACGATGTCCGCGGCGATCCATGCGCGCGGCCTCCCGCTGCCGGTAAAGCGTCCGTGAAGCAGGACATATTCGGCGTCAGCGACGGCCACAGCGTTCTCGTACCGCAGTTCGGGTGGTGCCGCTCTTACGAGGTTGAATAGTCCCTCTCTCCCCGGAGCGATATGCGCGCTGTGTTGGATGTACCTTGGGGACCAGAACCCCGCGGCGGTCTCGTAATCTCGTTTATTGAAAAGCGTATCAAACGCCTCGAGGACAAGGGCCTTGTTCTCGGAGAGAGTCGTCATCGTGGAACCTGCCTTTGACTCACAATCGCGCAAGGTCTCGGTGTGGGTTTGCCCAGAGGACGGGCCCCTGAGAGCAACGTTGCCTTGTGTGGTGACATGTCGATACAATACGTACGTCCGTATTGACTGTCAAGACCGTTAGTCCGATCAGGCCAAGCTCAGGATGGTGCACCTTCCGCGTCAAGACGAGAGGCACAGAGAAATGGCTGACACATACCAGGCAGTCGAAGTTTCCGCACCGGGCGTGCTTCGAGTCGTGGAGCGGCCGATCCGTGAGCCGGGAGCGGGCCAGGTCAGGATCCGCGTCGAAGCCTGCGGAGTCTGTCACAGTGATGCGGCGACGGTGACCGGGATGTACCCCGGCTTGACGCTTCCGCGCGTTCCCGGGCACGAAATCGTGGGCCGCATCCACGCCTTGGGCAGCGGGGTGTCCCGCTGGAAGGTCGGTCAACGAGTCGGCGTCGGCTTCTTCGGCGGCGAGGATGGAGTCTGCGAGCCGTGCCGCCGCGGAAACATGGTGAATTGCCAGAACCCTGTCATTCCGGGCATCACAGTGGATGGGGGATATGCCGAGATGGTGATCGCGGAAGCGCGCGGCATCGCAGCCATCCCCAACGAGCTCGGGTCCGTGGAAGCCGCGCCTCTTCTGTGTGCGGGCGTGACGACCTACAACGCTGTTCGCAATGCCGGCCTGCGCGGTGGAGACCTCGTCGCCGTCCAGGGCATCGGCGGCCTCGGGCATCTTGGCATCCAGTTCGCGCGGCGCATGGGATTCCGTACCGTTGCCATCGGGAAGGGAGGCGACAAGCGAGAGCTGGCCCGGCAACTGGGCGCCCAGGTTTACATCGACAGCGCCGTCGATGACGCGGTCGCCGTCCTGCAGGGCATGGGGGGCGCCCGAGCGATCATCGCGACCTCTCCGAGTGGTCAGGCCATGGGGCCACTCGTATCGGCTCTCGCTGCCGGCGGCAAGCTCATCGTCGTGGGCGTACCGCAGGACCCGATCCAGGTGAGCGCAGTCCCGTTGGTCTTCGGCGGACGCGCGATCTACGGGACGCTGACCGGCACGGCCATCGACGAGGAAGACACGCTGGCCTTCAGCGTCCTGGAAAACATCCGTCCGATGGTCGAGGCGGCTCCTCTCGAGCGCGCGGCCGATGCGTATGCGCGAATGATCCGGGGACAGGCGCGCTTCCGCATGGTGCTGGTCACTAAGGACGCGCCATGAGGCTCGTTGGGCGCCCACGCCCAGCAGGCTTCCTCACCGGCGCATCTCCAGGCTATTGGCCCCGCATACAAGCACGCGTCCTTCGGGTGCTGGCAGCGCTCGCGTGCCCGGCGTAGGCATGTCATTGGTCCCCGCCAAAATAGACAAGAAATAGACAAGTCCGCCCTTCAGCGGATTCGGCATCCTGCTTGTTGCTGGAACTGGTGGAGCTGATGGGGATCGAACCCATGACCTCGTGAATGCCATTCTCTTGGGTTCCGCGCTGTGCCGCGAGCCAGAGAGCCCCCGCTGCGCTAGGCCGGCCGAAGCGCTCCAGCGGGATGCGCTCCGTGCTACTCAGCGCTTCTCTCTAGAGCCCGCACCTCCGGCAGTTGCCGCACCTCAGCCACGAATCTCGCCAGCAACGGTGACGCACTGTCCTTCCGCCAGACGAGAGAGAAGGCGATCGGCAGGTGCATGTCCACGACCGGTCGCAGCGCGACGTCCTTCGGACACCGCCAGCGCGTCGCGTCGCTGACGAACGCGACTCCGAGACCGCAGGCAACGAGGCTCAGCAAGGTGGCCTGATCCACGGCCTCTTGCACGATGCGTGGGGCCTTCAGGCCGCCGCGGGAACACGCCTGCATGAGACGGTCGTAGTAAGCGGGGCTTTGGCGCCGCGGAAACCAGACGAAGACGGCATCGGTCAGGTCGCGCAGGCGGAGGGTCTTCGGCTTCGCCAAAGGATGCCGCTTGGGCGCAGCCAGTACGAGCCTCTGCGAGGCCACCTGGATTTGGTCGAGTTCCGGGTCGGTCTTCGGCATGTTGAAGACGAAACCCGCATCGAGCCGGCCAGAGCGAACGGCGTCGACCTGCTCCAGGGAGCTCAGCGGTTGAAGCTGCAGCTCAGCGTCGGGTTGCCCCCGGCGGAACCGCAAGAATGAGGCGGGAACGACGCCGTGCCACGACGCGCTCTCCGTGAATCCCACCCGCAGCGTCCCGGCGAGGCCGCGCGCCACGCGCCCGGCGCGGATCGTCGCCTCGTTTACCTGCTGAAGAATCAGCCGGGCCTCTTCCAGGAAGGTCTTCCCCGCGGCGCTCAGCCGGACGCCCCGGGGAAGGCGATCGAACAGTTGGAACCCGACCTCGCCCTCGAGGTCCTGGATCTGGCGGGACAGGGCGGGTTGGGCCACACGCAGCCGCTCGGCGGCGCGTCCGTAGTGTTGCTCCTCTCCAACCGCAACGAAGTAGCGCAGGTGCCGTAGTTCCATACCGATATCATACGAGCATCGCTTCAATACTAAAGATGTCCTGGACGCATTGGTCTCGCCGCGCGATATTGGTGGTATGAAGCGCGGCGACCGGCCGAGCCGAAAGCGAAAGCCGAAGCCAAGGCGCAAGCCCCGAGTTGCCGCCAAGGGCCGCAAGCCCGCGCCGATGATCCCGCTGCCTGCGGCTTGGGAGTGAGAAGGAGCGATCGATGACACAGAGAGCGGTCTTCATCACCGGCAGCTCGTCGGGCCTTGGACGCGCCGCGGCCAAGCTGTTTGCCGCTCGGGGATGGAAGGTGCTTGCCACCATGCGAAACCTCGAGAAGGAACAGGAGCTCGCCAACTTGGGAGGAGTCGTGCTGCTTCCCTTGGACATCACCCAGCCGGCGCAGATCGAACGCGCGGCCGCCACTGCCATCAGCAGCGGCGGCGTCGACGTGGTCTTCAACAATGCCGGCTACGGGATGGCGGGGCCGCTCGAGGGGGTGAGCGACGAACAGATCCTCCGCATCGTGAATACCAACCTGATGGGAGCCATCCGAACCACGAAGGCATTCATTCCTCACTTTCGCGAGAAGCGATCGGGGCTGTTCATCAACACGACCTCGATCGGCGGCCTGATCACGGTCCCTTACAACTCGATCTATCACGCGACCAAGTGGGCTCTCGAGGGCTGGAGCGAGAGCATGGCCTTCGAGCTGAACCAACTCGGGATCGGCATGAAGACGGTTTCGCCGGGCGGAATGAAGACCGACTTCTTCACCCGATCCTTCGACGCCGGCCGTCACCCCGCCTATGACGCACTCGTCGAGAAGGTGATGAGCACGGTGAGGGATCCGAAGCAAATGGAGACGTACTCCACGCCCGAACAGATTGCCGAGGTCGTCTACGAGGCGGCGACCGACGGGAAAGATCAGCTCCGCTACGTCGCCGGCGCGGACGCCAAGGCGACCTATGCGACGCGCCTGGAGCTGGGCGACGAGGCCTTTCGCAAGACGATGCGGCAGCGTTTCTTCGGAGCAGGAACCCAGGAGGGAGCATGAACATGACGATCGCCCTGACCGGCCCGGTGTCGGCCTTCTTCGAGGCCGAGAGAACCCAGGACGTCGAGGCCCTCATCCGCTGTTTCAGTGAGCACGCAACCGTCCGAGACGAGGGCCGGACCATCGAGGGCCCCGACGCCATCAAGCGCTGGATGAAAGAGGCCAAGGCCAAGTACCACCACACGGTCCAGCCGCTCGCGGTCTCCCATCGCGACGGCCTGACGGTCGTGACGGCACGCGTTGCGGGGACATTCCCGAACAGCCCGCTGGATCTTCAGCATGTTTTCGCGGTTGAGGGCGGGAAGATCGCCTCGCTGGAGATTCGGTGAGCAGCGCCCGCGACCTCCGGGGCCGTAAGGCCCTGGTGACGGGTGGGACCAAGGGCATCGGCGCGGCTGTGTCGGCGCGGCTGCAACAAGCGGGAGCCCTGGTTCTCGCAACCGCGCGCACGGCTCCTGCCGAAGCCGTGGACGGTGTCCTCTTCGTAGCCGCCGACGTGACCACCGCCGAGGGTTGTGCGACCGTGGCGGCCGCCACCCGCGACCGCCTGGGCGAAGTGGACATCGTCGTCCACGTGGTCGGCGGATCGTCGGCGCCCGCGGGCGGATTCGCGGCCCTCGACGACGACGAGTGGTGGCGTGCGCTCGACTTCAACCTGTTCCCGGCCGTGCGGCTGGATCGCGCGCTCCTGCCCATAATGCTCGCTCGCGGTTCCGGCGTCATCGTTCACGTGACGTCCATCCAGAGCCAGTTGCCGCTGCACGACGCGACCCTCGCGTACGCCGCTGCGAAAGCCGCGCTCTCGAACTACAGCAAGGGCCTCTCGAAGGAGGTCGGGCCCAAGGGAGTCCGCGTGGTGCGTGTTTCGCCCGGCTGGGTCGAGACGGAAGCGGCAGTGAGCCTCGTACAGGAGCTTGCGCGCAAGGATGGCGTCGACTACGGGGCGGCCCGTCAAGGCTTGATGCAATCGCTCGGGGGAATCCCCATCGGACGGCCGGCGAAGCCGGGAGAGGTAGCCGACCTGATCGCCTTCCTGGTATCGCCTCAGGCTGCCTCGATCACAGGCACCGAGTACGTCATCGACGGGGGAACCGTGCCGACTTCCTAGGTCGCATCCGGGCGCGGATGACCTGAACCAGGGAAGCAGGCTGCCCCTGTCCGCCGGTTACGAGCCTGCGGCGGCCGACGATGCTCCAAACAAGACACAAACAAGACACGAAACGGCCTGGGTATCATGGCCATCTCGCTAGCTTGTTGCCGGAGTTGGTGGAGCTGATGGGGATCGACCCCATGACCACGTGAATGCCATCACTGAGGCCTCCGGGCTGCGCCACGACACTATGACCCCCCACGAGGCGCCGGATCCTGAGTTCACCCTTGACAGCCAGTCAACTTGTAACTGCCATAAATACAGGTCACAGAAGCGTGCGTATTGCCAATAGGTTCTCGATCGGCGTCCACATCCTCTCGCTGCTCGGTGCGCTGCGAGACGCGGAGCACACGTCGGAGTGGATGGCTGGAAGCATTGGCGTCAACCCCGTGGTCGTACGGAACGTCACGGGGATGCTGAGGCGAGCGGGGCTCGTCCGGACCCGGCAGGGCGTCGCTGGCACCTGGCTGGCGCGACCGCTCTCCGAGGTGACCCTACTGGAGGTCTTTCGAGCGGTCGAGGACGAAGCGAGCCTCTTCTCTGTTCATCCTCGTCCCAACCCGAAGTGCCCGGTCGGTGCGCGGATAGAGCAGACGCTCAGCGAGATCTTCGCCGAAGCCGAGAGTGCGATGTACACCAAGCTCGCAAGGATCACGCTGGAACAGGTCGTGCGGCAGCTCGACACGTCGGCCCGGGCCCGCCGTGGTGCCTGAGCCCCCCTTTGGCCACTGTTGTAATCTCATCGGTTACATGACCCTGGTCCTGATCCATGGTTGGAGGTGACGTCATGAGAATCGTGCTGTTCGGTGCGACGGGTAACGTCGGGAGGCGCGTGGCCGCCGAGGCGCTGAGTCGTGGTCACGAGGTCGTCGGAGTCGTTCGAGACCCGGCGGCGGTCGCGGCGCCCGACTCGCGCGTCCCGCTGGTGGGGGGTGACGCCACGAAGGCGGACAGCGTTGCCGAGCTGGTGCGTGGGGCGGACGCGGTCGTGAGCGCCATCTCGCCGCGGCCGAACGCGCGCGGCCTGGGGGCACCGTCTCTTGTCGAGAACGCGCGCGCCATCATCGCCGGCCTCCGGCGCGCGGGAGTGAAGCGCGTCCTCTTCGTCGGAGGCGCAGGCAGCCTCGAGGTCGCGCCCGGACAACAGCTCGTCGATCAGCCCGGATTCCCGGCGGCCCACCGGGCCGAAGCCCTGGAAGGACGCGAGGCGCTCCAGGTCTGGCGCACGGAGGCGAGGGGACTCGACTGGACGTTCCTCAGTCCAGCGGCCGAGATCGCGCCGGGCGAGCGGACGGGACGCTACCGGACGACGGGCGATCAGTTCCTGGTCGATGCGTCCGGCAAAAGCATCATTACGTTCGAGGATTATGCCGTCGCCGTCCTCGACGAGCTCGAGCGCCCGCGGCACGTGGGCCGGCGCTTTGGCGTCGCCTACTGAATACAGGAGGCAAGAACCGCACCATGAAGGCAACAAGCCTGCCCGCAGTCGTGACCGTGACCCTCTTTGCGCTGCTGATCGGAATTCGCCCCGGGGCCTCCGCGGCGATGCCGGCGCGGGAAGGGGCGGGAAAGACTGAGCCCTGCTCCCAGGCGTGTCTGGTCGAGTTGATGGCCGAGTTCAAGGCGAGCGTCCTTGCCAAGAGACCGGTTCGACTCACAGCAACCGCCGAAGTCCGCGAGAACATGGAACTCACGACGGTCGAGAAGTCGGCCTGGAAGGATGTCAAGGCCGTCAAGTCGAGCGCAGTGATCTCGGATGCCCTGACCGGCAACGTCGTCTCTCGCGACGGCGTGGAGATGAGCGACGGCAAGGCCGCCTACATCTCCACCCGCCTGAAGGTCGAGGCCGGCACGATCACGGAAGTCGAGCTGAGCTCGGATCTCGCCCGCGCCAATCCCGCCTACGTCTGGAATCTGCCTCCGGTCCTGACGGCCACCGTGCCTGAAGGTGAGCGCATGACCCGCGAGGCACTCGACGCCCTGGCTCACCGGTACTTCCAGACGCTGACCGACCACAAGCCGGTCGCGGCCGACTACGACGAGGCCCACTGCAATCGCTTTCACAGCGGCAACCAGATCACGAACGTCAGCCGCAACATGGTCGAGGGTGAGGGTGCCCGCACCTGTGTGACCAGCAACGCCGGGAACAAACCCTGGGGTCCCGCGCTGGAGCAGCGCTTCCCGGTGATCGACGTCGAGCACGGGATCGTGAACGGGATGACGCTACTGATGTTCCCCGATCAGGTGATGTACGTTTCCGAGGTCTTCAAGGTCGAACAGGGCAGGATCACCCACATCGACAACATCGGCCTGGTCAAGCCCGGTCTCGAGCATACGACCGGCTTCGGAACGCACAAGTAAAGGAACGGTTCATAGCGCTGACCTCTACGCGGCCAGCGGCAGTGGGCAGGGTGCTCTTACCAGCGTGAGCAAGGAGAAATGATGCGATCGAGAACTCCCAGAGTGCTGTTTGCCGTAGCCGCGTTGGCAATGTCCCTCTCGACCGCGACGGGAGTTGTCGCTCAGTCGCCACCGACTCGGTCCCTGCTGGCGCTCTCGAAACACGACCACACACTCGCCATCGTGGACCCGAACACGCTGCAGGTCGTCGCACGCGCTCCCGTGGGTCCGGATCCCCACGAGGTGATTGCATCTTCCGACGGGAAGACGGCGTATGTCTCGATCTACGGCGGCGGCCGCTACCATGCACTCTCGGTCATCGACCTGGTCGGGCACAAAGCGCTGCCCGACATCGATACCGGAGCCTTGAACGGCCCACACGGACTCGCCTTCGTTGGAGGAAAGGTCTGGTTCACGGCCGAAGGCGCCAAAGCCGTCGCCACGTACGATCCCGCATCCGCCAGGATCGATTGGATCATGGGCACCGATCAAAACCGGACGCACATGATCTACGTCACCCTGGACGAGAAGCAGATCTACACGACCAACGTGAGCTCGGCGACGGTCAGCATCCTGGAGAAAATCGCTCTTCCCCCGATGGGACCTCCTCCGGGAATGCGGCCGCCTCAGGGCGCGCTTCCTCCGCCGCCTCCACCGGGGGGAACTCCCATCCGCACGGATTGGAACGAGACCGTCATTCCGGTCGGCAAAGGCGACGAAGGATTCGACGTATCGCCGGATGGGGGTGAGCTCTGGACGGCGAATGCACAGGACGGCACCCTCTCGGTGGTCGACCTCACGACCCGGACCGTGGCGGCTACGTTGGACGCGAGGACGTTCGGCGCCAACCGGCTGAAGTTCACTCCGGATGGAAGGCTCGTGCTGATCTCGAGCCTGCGCGATGGCGATCTCGTAATCTACGATGCGGCGGCGCGTAAGGAATCCAAGCGCGTGAAGATTGGCCACGGAGCGGCGGGCATTCTGATGGACCGGGATGGCAATCGTGCCTTCATCGCCTGTGGGCCCGATAACTACGTCGCGGTACTGGACCTGAAGACCCTGGAGGTCACGGGCCACATCGACGTTGGCGGCGAGCCGGACGGCTTGGCCTGGGCGATCCGACCATAGCCGGAGGCGGACCATCTCCGTCCAGAGAAGACACAAACAAGACACGAAACGCCCTTAGCCCGCGGGTCGCTTCGCTAACTTGTTGCTGGAGTTGGTGGAGCTGATGGGGATCGAACCCATGACCTCGTGAATGCCATTCACGCGCGCTCCCAGCTGCGCCACAGCCCCACCGAGGAACCTAAATCGTACCAACTCCTCAACACGGGGTCAATAGTGGGCGGGATCCGGCTCCTTCCGCGCCCCCTGCGCAATCGAGGTGGTGAACGTGTTTTGGAAGGCCTCCACGTCTTCGGCCCGCTCCGCCACGAGGGCGACCGTGGTGCCGGCCGTGCGCAGCAGGCGCACGGTCTTTCCTCCGCTCATAACCTCGACAGAGTCCGCAAACCGGGCCGGGCCCGAGATCACGTAGAGCGACAGGTGGTGTTGGTCCCCGGAATAGTAGAGGTGCGCGGCCAGACGGTCCCCGAGCGAGCAGTAGCGACCCCCCACCAGCTCCAGGCCCCCCGCCCCCGAGGGGATGACGGGGAAGGGCGTCCCTTGAGCCTCGAACCAAGCGGTGGCCTCGGTCGGCTCGCTGGTCCAGATCTTTGCGGGCAGTTGCCCCTTGGCGAAACAGCGGCCGTGATCGCGGGCCAGCTCCCAGGCCAGGAAGGGAGCGGCTCCCCGTCCCCAGAGCACGAGGAGAGTCAGAGACGCGGCCAGGAGCAAAGTCCGCCGCAGTCCCCGCCGGGGGCCCCAAGTCCAGCGCGGGGAGTCCGACGAGCTCTCCGGGTGGCGGACGCGCCCGAGGTCATCGGTCATGACCTGCTCATTGTGCCACGAGGCGGGGCGTCGTTGACTGAGGGTGGGGAGCGGGTAGAATCGGGCCGGATCGCCAGCGAGGCGTCCTCCCCTGCATGAAGTACCTCACGACCATCGAGGTCGCGCACGAGCTCAAGGTCAGCAAACAGACTCTGCTCAACTGGCTTTACACGGGTAAGGTCCCGGAGCCACCGCGCAACCGCAACGGCTACCGGCTATGGAGCGCGTCGCGGGTCAGCCTGGTGAAGGGTCTGATCGGCGATGGGCGCATCCACCGTCGCACCGTTGTCCACAAGGAACCTTCAAACCGGCCGGAGATCGTGACGGAACTCGCGCGTGAGGTGAGCCAGTTCCTGCGCGACGGCAAGATCGCCCCGGAATCCTTCCTGCGTGAGCTGTCGCGGCTCCATCCCGGGATGCGCCGGGCGGCGCGTTCTCCCCGGCGCCGAAGCTGACGCGCGCTCACTCCCAGGGGATGTCGGGCATGAAGAGGCGCGGAAGGGGCCGGCCCCCCTCCAAGTGGGAGGCGACGATCTCCTCGAGGTCCTCCGGCGCTACCCCCCCGTACCAGACGTTCTCGGGATACACGGCCATGGTGATCCCCCGGCTGCAGTGCTTAAGACAGCTCGTGCGGCTCACGATCACGCGCGTGCCTAGACCGCATTCCTTGACCCTGGCCTTGAGCCGATCGAAAAGGCCCTCCGACCCTTTCTCGCCACAAGAACCCTTAGGATTACCGGGGGGACGCGTGTTCACGCAGACGAGGACCTGACGCTCGGGTCGGGGCATGGCTCTAGGCGAGTATACACCTCGTGATATTCTGGACCTCCGAGGCCCAGCGGGTCGGGCCACGTCGCAATCCCAGGGGAGGAGGAGTCTCCTATCATGAGCGCTCTCAAAGCCGTCGTCGTCGCCGTCGCTGGCCTCTCCGTACTGATCGCCGCCCGGACCACCGCCGCCGAAGAACTGACCGTCGTTTCCAAGGAGACTAGCTCGCGGGGGGGCACCACTTCGACTCTGTACATCTCGGCGACCAAGATTCGGCTCTCCGACCCCCGTCACGACACCATCTACGACGGGGCCAGCGGCAAGATGGCCGTGATCGACCCCCAGAAGAAGGAGTATTGGGAGTCGAGCGCAGAGGAACGCGAAGCTGGCTTCCGGCAGGTGGAAGAGCAGATGAAGAAGATGCAGGAGCAGTTCGCCAACCTGCCCCCGGCCGTGCGCGAGAAGATGGCAGGGGCGACGGGGGCGCCGGGGGCTTCGATCACGGTCCAGAAGGGCACGGGGACGAAGAAGATCGCGGGCTACGACTGCGAGCAGTACCTCATCTCCATGGGCGACACGATCAAGATCGAGAAATGGGTCACGCAAGACCTGCAGATGCCCTTGACCCTCTTCGACGCCCAGAAGGCCTCGTTTGCCGGCAACCCCATGCTGAAGAACTTCGCCCGCATGGCCGACGAGATGAAGAAGATCAAGGGGTTCCCCCTCGGGGAGACGACCACCATCAAGGGGCTCCCCGGCGTAGGGGGCGAGACCTCCCGCGAAGCCACCGAAGTCAAGAAAGGGCCCATCGACCCTTCGGTCTTCGCGATCCCCGCCGGCTACACCAAGGTGGAATCGCCCTTCGCGCGGATGGCCGCCGGGAAGAAGTAGCCTGGACGCCCTCGTCACCTCGGCTTGGCTGGCCGCCCACCTCCGTGATCGCGACCTGCGGGTGGCCGACGTCCGCTGGTACCTGGATCCGGCACGCAAGGGACGTGCTGCCTACGAGGCCGGCCACATTCCGGGGGCGGTGTTCATGGACATGGAGGTCGACCTCTCCGCGCCCGGCGGGGGCAGGGGCCGGCCTTCGGGCCGCCACCCCTGGCCTCCCGAGCAACAGGTGGCGCGTGTGATGGGGGAGGCCGGTATCGGCGCCTCCACGCGCGTCGTGGCCTACGATGACCAGTCGGGAGCGGTGGCGGCCCGCCTTTGGTACCTGCTCCGCGCGCACGGTCACGACGAGGTCGCGGTTCTCGACGGAGGGCTGGGGAAGTGGCAGGCGGAGGGCGGACCCACGGAGACGGACTTACCTTCGCCGAGCCCCGCCGTCTTTCCCGCGCGACGGCTTCCCGGTTTCGTGGTCGATAAGGCGGAGATGGCCGCGCGGCGGGGGGCCGGCCTGGTTCTGGACGCCCGCGCCCCCGAGCGGTTCTCCGGAGAGCTAGAGCCCATCGATCCCCGCCCCGGCCACATACCGGGCGCCCGGAACGCGCCCTATCGCGCGAACCTCACGTCCGATCCGGTTCCCCTCTTCCTTCCTCCCGCCGCATTGCGCGCGCGATACGCGGCCCTGGGCGCCGATCGTCAGGAGGCCATCGTCTACTGCGGTTCCGGCGTCACCGCTTGCCACGATCTGCTGGCCCTGCACTTGGCGGGGCTCCGGGGGAGCTTGTACGCGGGTTCCTGGAGCGAGTGGAGCGCCGACCCCTCCCTGCCCGCGGAGACGGGGGTCTAGGCCCGCCTATCCTATCGACCACCGGGCAAGTCCCGCCGGCCCAGAGCGACCCGCCGGACTGCGGCCACCGCTCAGAAGCGATATTCGAGGCCGAAGCGGATGATGCGCGGGCGCGCGATCTCGCGCGGGCGGTTGAAGTTCGGTAGCTCGATGTCGCGGACGACCTGGAGGACGGGAGCGCTGTTGAACAGGTTGAAGGCGTCGACGCTGGCGGTAAGGGTGCCCCGGCCCAGGGGGAAGCCATGGCTGATCCGGGCGTCGACCAGAGCGAGGCTCGGCAGCCGGTAGCTGTCGAGCTGGGGCGCGATCAAGACGTTCTTGGCCCCGCCCGTGGGATCCCCCGTGTTGGCGACTTGAAAGTAGGGGATGGGGAAGCCGTCCCGGGCCCAGACCCGGGCCGTCGCCTCCACGCGTCCGGGCAGGTGGCCGCGCAGGGTGGCCCCGGCGGTCCAGCGGGCGTTGACGAATATGTCCTCTCGCCCCAACCCGCCCGGCTGCACGGCCAAGACCCCGAGATCCTGTTGGGGGCCGGTGTCGAGGGGGGTCGGATCCTGGACCGCGAGGTTGCGGTCGGGGAAGCGCTCGCGCCAATCGATGAAGGATCCCCAGGCCTGCCACTCGAGATGCGCGCCTGCCCGGCCGCCCGCCGTGACCTCGAGCGTGATCGTGTCCTGGGAGTAGCCGTCGCGGTTCGTGAGCAGGCGCCCGCTCCCGGGCACGATCTGCGATTCCGAGACGGGGGCAAAGTAGGCCACGTTATAGGGCTGGCCGAAGAGCTGCCCGCTGACCCCACCCCGCAGAATGTAGTCGGCGAGGGTGAGCCCGAGGAGCGGTTGCCAGAGCGGTCGCAGGAGGCGGCGGAAGGATACATGGGCCCCCGCTTGCAGGGCGGGGCCGAAGAGCTTCTCGAGCGAGGCCGCCACCTCGTGCGTGCGCGGGGAACGCAAGTTGGGGTCTATGCGATTCGGGCTCCGGGTGGAGGCGGGGTCCTGCGGGTTCAACCCCGCGGCCCCGAGCAACCCGTGCACGGCGTCCAGTTCCCCCGGCTGGACGACGTTGTCGCCATTGCGGTCGATCCAGTAGTAGCTGAGAACCCCGAACTCCCGCCCGATCGGGTTGTCGAAGGTCACGTCCGCGGTGCCGAGGGCCGCGGCGTAGGCGGAGTAGCTCATCCGGGCCACCAGGGTGCCGCGGGCGTCCACTTCCCAGGCCAAACCCGCCCGCGGCAGTAGATCCAGCCAGCGGAATCGGCTCTCCCCGCCGGGATAGTCGACGCCCGGCAGCAAGTCGGGGAAGACGGGGTTGGCGGGTACGGACGAGGGACGGTTGTGGCCGGCCAGGCGGTCGAGCCGTGCCCCCAGGATGAGGCTCAGCCGCCCCCAGCGGACGGTGTCTTGAAAGTAGGCATCGAGCTGGTCCTGGACAGAGCTCGCAGAGAGGTCGCGGATGGGTTGGGCGAAGCCGGTCAGCTGGAAGGTGCGGAAGAAAACGCTCTGCCGCTCGAGTCCGAGCACGCTGTTGCCGGGCCAGGCTTCGACGGTCGTGACCGGCGTCCGCTGGTATCCCAGGCCCAGGAGGAGGTCGTGGTCTCGGCCGAAGAGCGGGTGGCGGGCGGAGGCCTCTATGCCCGCCTGGAATCGAGGCCGGTCGGTGCGGAGCGTGTAGTAGGACCCTTGGGCCACTCCCTGGAGGTCCTCGTAGGCGTTGCGGGCGGTGCCACCCTGGGGGTCCAGCCGTAGGCCTGCCGCCATGTAAGAGGCCCGGGCCAGGAGGGACACCCCGCCCACACTACGCTGATCCTCCAGGGCCACCAGGGTCGCTGGTCCCGATTGTTTCCAGCGGGCGGCGGGCGCGGCATCGAAGCCGGTGTCGCGGTCCTCGTCGGTTTTCTCGCTCCTCAGGCCGAGGAGCGAAAGCGTCCCCCCTCCCAGGCGCAGCCGGGCCTTGGTGGAGACGGATCCCACGCGGAGCGTCTCGGAATGCTCGGTGAAGGTCTGCTGGCGGAGGCTGTTCCAGGAGACCGCCCCCCAGAGCCAGAGGCGGCCTTCCCGTAGCGGACCCCCCGCCTCCGCCCCCAACTCCAGCACTTGGTCGGTGCGGTTCTGCAGGAAGTTCCGGGCCCGGAGGGCGGAGGGGGTGTTGTCGGACTGGAGGGGGTCGCCCGTGCCCCGCATGTGGACGGCGCCCGCGAAGGCCTCGCCCGGTTCGCGGAGGAACAAACCCACTTGGGCGCCGGGTGTGCGCACGCGCACGTCGACCGCGCCCGTGCGGACCCGCATCTCCTCGAGCGCGTCCATGTCCGGGTAGAAAGAACTGAAGCCGAGGGCGGCGGGGTCGGTGATGTCCACCCCGTCCAACGTCCAGACCGCGCCCGCTCCGGGGTCGCCCCGCGAGAGGATGAGCGACTGCTGCGCGGTGTCCGAACCACCCACGTTCACGCGGTCGGTGACGATGCCGGGCACGTCACGCAGGACTGACCAGGGGTCGGAAGGGCGGGGAACGGTTCCCAGGTCCTCCGCGGAGACGGACGTGCTGCGGTCCAGGGAGCGCCGGTGGACCGGCGCCGGCGGCCGCTCCCCGTCCTCGCAGGAAACGGCGGCGAGGACGTCATCTCCCGCTTCGACCCGTACTTCGCGGGCGGCGGTGCAGAGGGGCAGGGCAACCGACACCCGGTAGAGGCCGGGGCGCAGGTTGAAGAAGACGGCGCGTCCGCGGGCACTCGTGACCTGCTCGCGCTCCCCGCCGGAGCCGTGGAGGCGTACGGTCCGCCCCGATGACTCTTCTCCCTCGATCCTGATCTCGAGGGACGCGGTGGCGGCCTGGGGAAAGGCGGGCGCGGGAAGGAGGAGGGCGAGGACGAGGGCGGCTCGGGTCCGGGCCACTCCTATCCCTTGCGGAGCTGGTAGAGCGGGCGGCGCCGGCCGCCTTCCTCGGTCGGCGCGAAATCATCCACGACATAACCGCGGCCGAGGTAGGCTTGGAAGGCGCGGGCGACCCGGCCCTGCCATCCCTCGGCGACGCGGGGGGCGGCTTGGCAGAGCACGTCCCAGTCGGGGGGAATCTCGAGCAGGAGCTCGGGGGCCTCGAGGTCGAGCCGGGGTTCCGAGGATACGGGCCAGCCCGCCTGCCACTTCACATCGTTGATCCGGGGCAGGTTGGGTGTGGGCACGGTCGGCGGCGGTTCGGCAGAGCCCGCCCGCTCCCGCACGCCCTCCCCGTTCAGGTCCCAGCGCACGAACAGGCGGTCTGTGGGCAGGCCGTGATGGAGGGCGGAGGTCGTGATGCCGTAGAAGTTGGTCAGGTATTCGACCGCCGTCGCGCCCAGGCGACGGTGGTTGAGGTTCGCGTTTCGGGCCTGGAGGGGGTCGTAGGTCCAAGTGATCAGGGAAATGCCGCGGCGGAGAGCCTCCTCGCGCTGGGCCCATTTGAGCCGCGCCCCCACCCCGCGCTTCTGGTGGTCGGGGAGCACGGCCAGCATGTCGGAGTGCCAGTAAGAACCGCCGCCGCGGAGGGCAGGGAACGCGTAGACGAAGCCCACGGCCTGGCCTGCGCCCGCCTCCGCGATTTGCACCAAGCCCCCCGCGTGACAGCTCGCGATCATCTGTATGGCGGAGGTGATCTCGACGTCTTCGAGCGCCCAGACCGAGCGCTGGAGGAGCACGCAGAGGTCGTAGTCGGCGCGCTCCCGCGCCGCTCGGATGCGGAGGTCCTCCGTCATTTCGGGCGGGAGTCTACCACGTGGAGGCGGACCCCCAAGTCCGCTAGAATCCGGGCCGACGCCCCATGAACGAGAGGCCGGATAGGGCAGAGCCGGAACTAGTCCGCGGCCTGGGCGCCGGGGATGCGGCCCTCGTCACCATCGGGTCCGTCCTCGGGACGGGGATCTTCATCACCACCGGCGACATCGCCCGCAGCCTGCCCCACGCCGGCCTGATCCTGCTCGCCTGGATCGGGGGCGGGCTCTTCACTTTGGCGGGGGCCCTCACTTACGCCGAACTGGGCGCGCTCTATCCGCGGGCCGGAGGCCAGTACCATTTCCTGCGCGAGACCTACGGTCCGTTCTGGGGCTTTCTCTTCGGTTGGGCCGCTTTCCTCGTCATCATGTCGGGCGGAATCGCGACCCTGGCCGTCGGCTTCGGGGAGTACCTGGGCGCATTCCTGCCTTTTTTCTCCACCGGCCATGTCCTCTTCCAGGTCCCCTTGGGCCCCTGGACTTGGGTCGTGAGCGGCGGTCAGCTCGCGGGCTGCCTGGCCATCCTCCTTCTCAGCGCCATTAACTATGTGGGCGTCAAGGAGGGCGCGGCGGTGCAGAACGTGATCACGGTCGTCAAGATTGGATCCATCCTCGGCCTTATCGGCTTCGGCCTCGCGGTTTCGGGCCCCGTCGCCCCGCATTTGACCGCTCCCCTCCCCTCGGGGGGCGTCATCGCCGCCTTCGGGGTGGCCATGATCGCCGTCGCCTGGAGCTACGACGGCTGGTACGCCGTCACCAACCTGGGGGGAGAGATGCGACGGCCCCAGCGGGACCTGCCCATCGGCCTCATCGGGGGGACGCTGGTCCTGACCCTCCTTTACACCGCCGTCAACTTCGTTTACGTCCGGGCCTTGCCCGTGGAGGCCATGGGGCTGACCGGCCGCATTGGCGAGGCCACGGCCCGCGTCCTCTTCGGTCCCTCTGGGGGGCGCCTGATCACGGCGGCCGTGCTTCTCTCGACGTTCGGCTGCATCTCTTCCACAATCCTCTACGCGGCCCGCATCTACCTACCCATGGCCCGGGACGGGGTCTTCTTTCCGGCCCTGGCCCGAGTCCATCCCCGCTACCTCACGCCCTCGACGTGCATCGTGGCCCAGGGGGCGTGGGCCTCCCTCCTCACCTTCTCCGGCACCTACGAGCAGCTCTATACCTACGTGGTTTTCGCGGTTGTGCTCTTTCATGCGGCCACGGGGGCGGCCGTGATCGTGCTGCGGATCACGCGCCCGGATGCGCCCCGCCCCTACCGGACCTGGGGCTATCCCATCGTCCCCCTCCTTTTCGTTCTCTTCTCCCTCGCCTTGGCCGCGAACACGCTCCTGGAAAGGCCCGTCGAATCGTTCATCGGGCTCGGTATACTGGGCCTCGGCCTGCCCGCTTACCTCTGGTGGCGGAGGCAGGGCAAGGAGAGGTCCCATCGCGCCGCGTAAAGGACTCCCCGACTGGCTGGAGCGCCTGCGCTTTGTGGGGGGCATGCTGATCTCGCGTGAGATGGCCGTGCTCACCAACGCCATCGCCTTCAACTTCTTGCTCTGCCTCTTCCCCCTGCTGCTGGTGGTGACGGCGGCCACTCAGCAGCTCCCCGGGCGGGGGGCGGGGGGCGCTCTCGTGCTCGTCCTCCAGGAGTTGATTCCCTTCGGGCGAGAAGCCATGGCGGAGTCGGTGCGCAGCCTCAGCCGCTTGGCTCGGGGCCTGGAGGCGATGTCCCTGGTCTTGATCGTCTGGGGCTCCTCGGGGATCTTCATGCCCGTGGAGATGGCCCTGAACAAGGCCTGGGGGGGACGGCCGCACCGAAACTTCTGGAAGAGCCGCGGCCTGGCCTTTCTCATGACCATGGCGGGCGGCGTGATCGCGCTGTTCTCCGTAGCTCTGACCGTGGCCGCCCGGGGCTACAGCAAGGCCTGGCCGGGCCTGGGCGGCTATGGAGTCAAGGTCAGCGCCCTCCTGCTGACCTGCCTCCTTTTCTTCATCATCTACCGCGTGATCCCCGATGCCGCGGTGGGAACGGCGGTGGCGCTGAGGGCCTCGCTGTGGGCGGGTTCGGCCTGGGAGGCGGCGAAGTATCTCTTCGTGTTCAACCTGGGTCGGGTCAACCTGCAGGCCTTCTACGGCCCCCTGGCCTTCTCGGTCTCCCTCGTCCTCTGGGCCTACGTGTCGAGCCTGGTCTTGGTCTTCGGGGCGCTGATGGCGCCCGTCAACGCGGGGGCGCCGGTCAAGAAATAGGCCCCGTCTTCAGGGCCCGGCCATCGCCTCTAGCTGGTCCAGCTGCTGGTAACCCGTCGTGCCCGCCGCCACCAGGGGGACGGGCACGCAGAGGGCGAGCAGGAACCGGTTGATCCTCAAGGCGGGGCCGCGGGCGGGCGCCGCGCCCACGCGGCCAGGACCTCGGCCCAGGGAGGGCGGAGGACGGCGCGCCCGTCGCCGGGAACGGCGAGGATGGCCGCGCTTTCGACCCCCTCCAGGATCTTGGCCACGGGGGCGGAGGCCGCGTCTCTGCGCGGGATGAGGGCCAAGAGCGGGACCCGAACGACCTCGAGCTCCCGCGCCAGCTCCGTGGGACCGAGGAAGCCTCCCAGCGAGGGGGCGAGGGCGGCGGCCGCGGTGGCCCTCCCGGCCGCGGCGAGGGCCAGGGTCCCTCCCAGGCCGTGCCCGGCCACGATGAGGGGGAGGCCGTCCGGCCAGCGGCGCGGCGCCGAAGCCAGGAGCTCCACAAAGTCGTCGAGGGCCTCCGGCCCGAAGTGGCCCCCGCTCCCGCCCTGGCCCCGGGGCTCGAAGGCGACCACGTCCACGCGGCTGGCCAGGGCCTCCAGGAAGCCCGCCAGGTCCGGGTCGTCCAGGGTGTTTCCGAGGTCGGGCTGGAAGACGACCCGTACGCGGGCGTCCTCGTAGGGGGCGAGCCGCCGCCCCCGCAGGCGGGGCGTGGCTCCCAGCCAAACGTCCTGGAACAGGCTGGCCATGATTCCGCTCCGCGGAATCTTAACCCGACCCCTAGAGCCCGATCTCCTCCGCGATTGGCTTGAGCGCTTCGATGATGAAGGCCACGTGCTCGGCCAGGGGCCGGCCTATGGCCTCGGCTCCCCCATAGACGTAGGAGCGGTCCACGGAGCGGGCGAAGGCCTTGTCCTTGAGCTTCTTGATCACCGATTCCACCGGGAGGTCGGCCAGCTTCTTGCTGGGCCGCACCTTTACGCAGGCCCCGATGAAGCCCACCAGCTCGTCGCAGGCGTAGATGGCCTTCTTGAGCGACGTGTCGCGGGGAATCTTCATGTAGTCGGCGTGCGAGCAGATAGCCTCCACCACCACCTCCGGGTAGCCCCGCTCGCGCAGGATACGACCGCCCACGTGCAGATGAGTGTCCTCGGTGGGGTTCTGCTCGTAGTCGAAATCGTGGAGCAAGCCCACGATCCCCCACATCTCCATCTCTGGCGGGTCGGTGACGCCGAACCAGCGCGCGTAGGCCCGCATGGCTTCCTCGACCGCCCGGCCGTGCTTGCGCAAGGCCTCCGATTGCGTGAACTCGAAGAGCAGGGCCTCGGCCGTCGCCCGGTCTACGCTCATGGCCGAAGGATAGCCTACAATCGGCGGGATCGGTCGGGTGGGGGGGCCATGGGCGGAGGCGTGAGGCGACCGAGCGGAGCCGACCCCGTCGCCGCTCCCCCGCTGGAGTCCGATCGGAAGCACGCCCACGGTCGTCCCGATTCTCGCGAGCGGTCGCGGACGATCGCGACCTGAGCTCTTGGCCTACCGCTACCCATCCTCTTACGTCTTTCATCGCTCGCTCGGCCGGGAGCTCCCCGCGATCGCGCGCGGCCAGGGGGCGGTCCTCTGGGACCGCGACGGAAAGCGCTACCTGGACGGCTCGGGGGGGGCGGTGGTCGTGAACATCGGGCACGGACGCGAGGA
This sequence comes from Vicinamibacteria bacterium, assembly GCA_035570235.1. Lineage (NCBI taxonomy): Bacteria > Pseudomonadati > Acidobacteriota > Vicinamibacteria > Vicinamibacteria bacterium. Next base: position 102,531 of record DATMML010000036.1, read on the forward strand.
GGTGGCGGAGGCCATGGGTCGACAGGCCCGGGCCGCGGCCTACGTCCACGGCACGCATTTCACGAGCGACGTCCTCGAGGAATACGCCCGTCGCTTGGCCGCGCATGCGCCCGGCGACTGCCACCGCCTCTACTTGGTGTCCGGAGGCTCGGAAGCGAACGAGACGGCGGTGAAGCTGGCCCGTGCCTATCACCTGGCCACGGGCCAGCCCGGACGCCACAAGGTCGTGAGGCGCGCCGTCTCCTACCACGGCAACACCCTGTCCATGCTCTCCCTCTCCGGCCGTCCCAACCTGCAGGCTCCCTACCGCCCGCTCCTGTCCGCGTCGCCGGAGGCGATCGCGCCCTTCTGCTACCACTGCCCGCTGGACAAGGCGTATCCCGACTGCGGGGTGGCCTGCGTCGACGACTTGGAGGCGGTGATCCGGCGCGAGGGTCCGGAGAGCGTGGCCGCCTACATCGCGGAGCCGATCCTGGGGGCCTCCGCGGGAGCGGCCGTCCCCCCTGAGGACCATGCCCGGCGGGCGCGCCAAATCTGCACCCGCTACGGCGTCCTCTTCGTTGACGACGAGATCATGACCGGCTTTGGCCGCACCGGGAAGTGGTTCGGCATCGAATGGAGCGGGGTAGAGCCGGACATCGTGACCTGCGGCAAGGGGATGAGCGGCGGGTACATGCCGGTGGGGGGGGTGCTGGCCGGCGATCGGATCGTTGAGGTTCTGGCCCGCGCGGGTGGCTTCACCCACGGCTTTACCTACTCGCACAACCCGGTCACGGCCGCGGCTTGCCTGAAGACGCTGGAGATCCTGGAAGCGGAAGGCCTGGTCGAGCGCTCCCGCGGGCTGGGCGAGCGAGCGCTCGCCCTCCTTCGGCCCCTCCGGGATCACCCCCACGTGGGGGACGTGCGGGGTCGCGGCCTCATGCTCGGGATCGAACTGGTGGCGGACAAGGCCACGCGCCGACCCTTCCCCCGTGCGGAGGGCAGGGCCGAGGCCCTGGCCGCCGCCGCCTTCGCGTCCGGCCTTCTGCTCTACCCGAGCGGGGGCTGCGCGACCGGCACCGATGGAGACGCGGTCATGCTCGCCCCGCCCCTGGTGGTGAGCGAGGCGGAACTCGAGGAGATGGTGGAGATTCTGGAGCGTGCGCTGACGGAGCTCGGGCTCTAGGGAGGGCCGGCAATGGCCAAGGATTACCCGTCGATCACGATCCCGCCCCCGGGCCCGCGGGCCCGGGCCGTCATTGACCGCGACGCCGGGGTCATGTCCCAGAACTACCGCAAGGACTACCCCCTGGTGGCGGCGCGGGGACGGGGGCCGGTGGTGGAGGACGCGGACGGAAACCGCTATTTGGACTTCGCGGCCGGGATCGCGGTGGTGGCCACCGGCCACTGCCACCCCGAGGTGGTGGCCGCGATCAAGGCCCAGGCCGAGCGCCTGCTCCACATCTGCGCCACCGACTTCTACTACGAGAACCTGGTGGCCCTGGCCGAGGGCCTCGCCCGGCAGGCGCCCGGCCCCGGCCCCTGGCGGGTCTTCTTCGCCAACTCAGGGGCGGAGGTGGTGGAGGCGGCGATCAAGCTGGCCCGCTTGCGCACGGGGCGGGCCAAGATCGTGGCCTTCTACGGGGCCTTCCACGGCCGCACGTACGGAGCACTGAGCCTCACCGCCAGTAAGCCCGTGCAGCGGAAAGGTTACGGGCCCCTCCTGCCCGAGGTGCTGCATTCCCACTACGCCTATTGCTACCGCTGTCCGGTGAACCGCGAACCCAAGACCTGCCGCGTAGAGTGCCTGGATCTCCTGACCCAGACCATGTTCGGCAGCACCGTCGACCCCCGGGAGGTGGCGGCGGTGATCGTGGAGCCAATCCAGGGCGAGGGCGGTTACGTGGTGCCGCATCCCGGCTTCCTGAAGCGGCTGCGCGAGGTCACGCGCGAGCACGGCATCCTGCTCATCGCGGACGAAGTGCAGTGCGGGATGGGGCGCACGGGTCGCTTCTTCGCGAGCCAGCACTTCGGGCTGGAGCCCGACCTCGTCGCGGTGGCCAAGGGTATCGCCTCCGGGATGCCCCTCGGAGCCCTGATCGCGCGCGCGGACGTGATGCAGTGGGAGAGCGGGGGCCACGGCTCCACATTCGGCGGCAACCCCGTCTCCGTGGCCGCCGCCCTGGCCACCCTCAAGCTGCTCGAGGGCGGGCTGGTGGCGAACGCGGATGCGGTGGGGGCTCACCTCATGGGTCGCCTGCGCGACCGGCTCGCCTCCCACCCCGCGGTCGGGGACATCCGCGGCCTCGGCCTCATGATCGGGGTGGAGATCGTGGAGGGGGGCCGGGAGCCCGCGCCCGAGCTGCGCGAGCGCATCCTGAAGGAGGCCTTCCGGCGGGGCCTGCTCCTGCTCGGCTGCGGGAAGAGCACGATTCGGCTGGCCCCTCCCCTCGTCATCGACGGGGAGGACGCGGACATCGCCGTCACCATCCTCGAGGAGTCGATCCGCGCCGTCGCGAGGGCGGGGGGCTGAGCTTAGGGCTTGTCCGGTCGGGCCCGGCGCAGCGCGTCCAGGATGGCGAGTTTGGCGGGAAGGGGAATGCTCGCGATCTTCACCCCGAAGCCAGGCGGCAGCTCGGGGGCCTTGGGCTCGACGGGGGTGTTGATCCAGGTGACCGTCCCCACGATGGGAAACCAGGGCCTTCCGTCGAAGACCAGCTCCAACGACACGGCCTGCCCGGGCAGGGGAGGGCGGTCGCTGGCCACGAACAGTCCGCTCACGCTCAGGTTGGTCACGTGCAGGACCCGGCCGTCGAGGCGGCAGGTCACGCCCTCCACGGCATAGCGATCGCTGGCTTTCACCGGAGCTTCGGGTAGTGAGCCTCCACCCAGGCCCGCACCTCTGCCTCCACGTGAGCCTCGCTGGGTCCGGTGATGGCGTGCATGGGCTCGGCCCCCTCATCGCGTCCGGCCGACATCGCGTAGACCGCAGCCCGCACCAGGCTCCCTTCCCGATAGAAGTAGGCGTGGATCTCCCCCCCCGGGCGATTGAACTTCAGAAGCCTTCCCGTCTTCATGGCGCGGGGGAGATCATACGACGAGCGGGTGGGCGGCGAGCGTGGCCGGGATCACCACCCTCCGCCGCCGTGGGAGGCGTGGGGGTGGGGGAGGGGCGCGGGGCCGCGCACGGGCTCTCTCAGGAGGGAGGGCGTTGGGTAGGCCCCGCTCGCGGCGGTCCCCCCTGGCTGGCTGATGGCCGCGAAGAAAGTGGTGGCGATGATGGCATAGCCGCGATCGTTAGGGTGGATGTGGTCGGAGAAGAGCTGGCTCAGGTCGCTGCCGGCGGCGCTTTGGAAGGCCCCTTCGATGTCGGCGAGCGCGGCGCCCTGCTCGCGGGCCAGGGCGCGGATGAGAACGTCCTCCTGGCTCACCCACGCGTTTCGCTCCGCAACGAAACTGGGCCAGCCGGGGTTGGCGGGAGGGATGGTGGCGAGCACGGGGAGGCTGCCCGCCGCCTTCACGTCCAGTACGATGCTGCGCAGGCTGTCAACCGTGAAGCAGGGGGCGGACTGCTTGCACGCGGGGGTGTTCCAGTCGTTGGTGCCGTAGATGATCAGCGTGTAAGCGGGCCGCACATGGCGCAAGAGGTCCGCGATACGCTCCGCGCCAAAGTTGCTACGGGTCCCCGAGATGCCCTGGTCATTCAACACCCCGCGACCGAAGTAACCCTGCAGGAGGCCTTGCAACTGGTCCCGGTAGCCGGTCCCGTCGCTGGAGCCGTCTCCCACCGTGATGCTATCCCCAAAGCCCATGTAGAGATTTGGTGTGTTGGAGCCGATGGGCAGGGTGAGGGGGACGTTGGTGTTGCTGCTCGGAGGTACCTGGACCGAGACCGCGGCGGCCGGAGGCCGATAGAAGGGGGGAAGGGTATCGGGACGTACCGTGACCGTCCCTGCCCCCGCCGGGACCCCCGGCACGACCGCGAGTCCGGAGACCTTGTCCGACCGCGCGGTGTGGCCCCCGATGTTCGCCTCCACCCCCGGTACGCGGGCCCCCTCGCCCGGGTCCAGAACGCCGTTGGCGTTCTCGTCGTAGAAGACCACGACCGGGACCGGGTAGGTCACGGCGGGCGGGCTGGGGCCGGCGGGGGTGCTTCCGCCTCCGCAGGACGCGGCCAGGGCGGCGAGCAAAAGCATGGGGAGGGCACGGCGGCTGGTCACAGGGGGCAACTCTAGCACGGATGCGGCTTCTTCCCCGGCCCGGACTCTGCTACCCTCAGGGCCTGAACCCATGACAAACGGTGCGGTCTCGAGCGGCGGCAACCGCCGGATCACGGCCCGCAAAGCCTGCCGTCTCACCGTGAGGTACAAGTCGAAGAGCGAGTGGCATCCCGCCACCGCCATGGACCTCTCCCCGAACGGCTGTCGCCTGCGGGTGGGCGAAGACCTGCCGCGGGAGACCCATCTGAGCGTGCTCTTCGAGGCCCCCCTCCGGGACGGGGCCCGTGCTCTTTCCGTCGAGGTACCGGGGGTGGTGACCTGGTCGCGCCACGAGGGGCTGTCCTACCAGGCCGGGGTCCATTTCGACGTGGCTCCCGTCGAGCTCGAGGAGGTCCTAGCCGCTCTGGCCTGAGACGTCCAGGGCTTGGGTGGGGAGGCCGCCGCGACCCGCCGGGGCCCGGACGCCAGGATTCACCTCCAGGCCACCGCGACGTCCCCCCCCAGACGGCTGATGGAGATCTCCAGGTGCCGGGTGGCGCCGGACCTGAAGGTCCCCGAGATCCGGCGCGTCTCCGCGTTGTCGTCCCATTTCACTTGGACCTTCAGGTCGTGCTTCCCGGGGCTGACCTTCAGCACCTCCTGGACCACGCCCTTGCGAAGGTTGAAGAAGAGGATCTTCTTGGTGACGCGGGCGTCGAGCACCTCCTCCACCACCAGCTTCTCGTCCAGCCAGACCCGGACCGTCCCGCTCTTGAGGTGGTGCTCCATGTGGACGGCGAGTTGGCCCGGGGGCTTGGCGGCGGGAGGGGTCTTCTTGCCCGACTCCGGAGAGGGCGAGGGGGAAGGCGAGGGGGCCGAGGGTTCGGGAGAGGGCCGGGAGGGGGTCGGGGGCGGTGCCGACGGCTCCGTTGACGGCGGCGAGGGAAGCGGACTTTCTGGGGGTGCGGTCGGGGCCGCGGCCGCGTCCGCGGCCGGCGACGGCTTGCTCGGGTCAGGGCCCTCGGGAGGTGCCGAACTCGGCCGGACCGGGTCGCTTCCGGGCCGGGGCGGTGTTCCCGGGGCGGGCCCGGCGGGGAGCGCGGGGGGCTCGAGCCAGGGGCCCAGCACCTCGACCAGGGGGCGCAGGGCGTCGGCCAGGCGGTCGGATTCGTAGAACGCCGAGTAGTAGACGCCGAGACCCACCAGCAGCATGCCCAGGGCCAGGATACGGAGGCCGCGGTGGCCGCGGCGGCGCACGGGTGCGGAGGCCGCTCCGGCGCCGCTGGACGACGCGGCGGGGGGCCGCCCGGCGCCATCCTCCCCGATAGGCTCAAAGTCCAGCACCGCCGAGGCCTCGCCGTTGGGACGCGCGGCCACGAGGGTGCCCTCCGCGGCCGGGGGCAGCGTCCAGCCGGCCCGGTGGCGGGGCGTCCGGCCCGCCAGGATGTCCTCCGCATCCTCGGCCATGGCCTTGCCGTCGGGGTAGCGGTCGGAGGGAGCCTTGGCCATGGCCCGGGCCACCAAGTAATCGATGTCCGGGGGCAGGTCAGGGACGGACCGCGAGGGAGGCAGCGGGTCCTGGTGTGCCACCCGGGTCATGATGCGGGGGACGCTCTCCGCCGCAAAGGGCCGGGTCCCGGTCAGGATCGTGTAGGCCACGGAACCCAGGGAGAAGAGGTCGGTGCGCCCATCCACGGGCAGGCCCAGAACCTGCTCGGGGGCCATGAACAGGGGCGTTCCCACGAATTGGCCGCTGGCCGTGAGCTCGTGCCCGGCCTCGTGCTTGGCCAGGCCGAAGTCCATGATCTTGGGCTCGCCCCCGGGTAGCACCATGATGTTGGCGGGCTTGATGTCGCGGTGGACGATGCCCTGGGCGTGCGCATAGTGGAGGGCCTCCGCCACCCGGGCCACGATCCGCAGGGCCTCCCGCCAGGGGAGCTGGCGCCCGTCGGCGGTGCTCTCGGCCAGGGTGTGGCCGGCCAGACGCTCGAGGGCGATGTAGAGGACCCCGGTGTCGGGATCGCGACCCACGTCGTGGACGACCACGATCCCGGGGTGGGTGAGACGGGCCGCGATGCGGGCCTCGGAGAGGAAGCGCCGCTCGAAGCTCTGCTGCTCTTCGTCGGAGACAGCGAAGATCAGCCGGATGACCTTGAGGGCGATGGTGCGGTTGAGGGAGGGGTCAGCGGCCTCGTAGACCACGCCCATCATTCCGCGGCCGAGCTCCCGGCGGATCTCGTAGCGGCCGATCTTGCTGGGGATCTTCTCCGTTGTCACTTTCTCTCCCGGGGCGGCGGCGGAGGCGGCCTATGTTCTCACGGCCGGGCGATCCCATCACTTCAGGTAGTGGGCGAGCCAGGCCAGGACCTCTCCGTACCAGTGGCGCGAGTTCTGCCCCTTCAAGACCCAGTGGTTCTCGTCCGGATAGACCACGAGTCGGGCGGGAACACCCTTGGCGGTGAGAACGCCGTAGAGCTCCAGGCCCTGGGTGACGGGGACCCGAAAGTCGCGTTCCCCGTGGGTGATCAGCATGGGCGTTCGGAAAGCGGCGGCGAAGCGGTTGGGGCTCCACCGCTCCACGTTGGCGAGGTCGGTGAACGGGTAGCCCCCGTAGGAATGCTGGCGACCGTAGCTCGTGTCCGAGGCCGACTGTCCCAGGAGGCTGTACACGCCCGCGTGGCTCACCAAGGCCTGGAAGCGATCTGTATGACCGGCGATCCAGTTCACGAGAAAGCCGCCGTAGGAGCCCCCCGCCGCTGCCATGCGGTCGGGGTCCACCTGGCCGCGCGCGATCAGGAAGTCCGTGGCCATCATCACGTCCGTGAAGGGCTTGTCGGGATGCGCCCCCAGGATCGATTCCACGAACGGCTGGCCGAAGCTCGAGGAGCCGTGGAAGTTGACCAGGGCCACCATGTAGCCGGGGGCGGCGAAGGCGTGGGCGTTCCAGCGGAGGTGGAAGGCGTCGCCGAAGGTGCCCACGGGCCCGCCGTGGATCAGTTGGAGCAGGGGGTACTTCCGGCCCGGCTCGTACCCCGGGGGATAGACCAGGAACATCTGCACCTCGTCGCGGTTCGCGCCCGCGAACGTCACTTCTTCGACCCGTCCTAGGCTCATCCGCGCGAGGAGGGCATCGTTGAGGGTGGTGAGGCTGCGGAAGCGGCTTCCGTCCAGGCCCACCACCGCCAGCTCCGGGGGCCGGCTCAGCGTGGTTTCCGAGAAGACGACTTGCCTGTCGCGCGTGGGCGCCGCCCCCGAGGTGGTGCCTCCGTGGTGAACCTCCTGGGGAGAACCGCCGCGGGCGGGGATCCGATAGAGGTTCGCGCGGGCGCGGACCTCGGCGTGGAAGACCAGGTTCTCCCCGTCCGCGGTCCAGGCCCAGTCCGCGACCGAGTTCTCCCAGCCCTCGGTCAGGACCGTGGTCTTCCCGGTGGTCATGTCCAGGACGGCTAGGCGCGTGTAGTCCGGCCAGCCGTCGCCCCGCCGCTGGAGGCCGTAGGCGACGCGCTTGCCGTCGGGGCTGAACACCGGCCGCACGTCATCCCCGGGGTTGGTGGGGGTGAGATCCTTGACCTCGCCCCCCCCGGCCGGGACCGAGAAGATGTCGTAGTCGAGGGTGGGGTAAGGCTCGGGGGTGCGGTTGGCGGAGAAAACGATCGTGCTTCCGTCGGGGCTGACGTCGAAGGCGCCCGAACCGTCCATGAGCTCGAAGTAGCGCTTCGACCCCGGCAGCAGGTCCGTCACCTTCCGCGTCTCCAGATCGAGGACGAAGACGTGGGGGTACTCGCCCTCCGTGAGCCAGCGGTCCCAGAAGCGGTAGAGCCGGTTGTCGGTGACGTGCGCCCTCACCTTGCTCTTGTCCCGGGCCGCGAGCGCCTTCTTGGTGGCTTCCGGGGCCTCCGCCCCTGCGATGACGGGGGAGACGAAGGCGATGCGCTTGCCGTCGGGAAGCCATTTGGGGTCGGAGACGGAGAGCGGCATGTCCGTGGCCCGCTCCGCCTCGCCCCCGTCCACGCGGATGACGTAGAGCTGCTTGGCCCCATCTCCCTCTCGACGGGAGACGAAGACGATGCGCGTCCCATCCGGGCTCCAGGCGGGCGAAGTGTCCGAGGCCCGGTTGGTGGTGAGCTGGCGTGCGGGCCCCCCCGCCAAAGGCGAGATCCAGATGTCCGCGTTGCCGCGGTCCTCCTCCATGTCGTAGCCCGTGACCGTGTAGGCGACGAACCGACCGTCGGGAGAGAGCACCGGGGCTCCCACCCTCCGGACGGCCCAGAGGTCGTCGACGGTCATGGGCTTGGGGTCGCTGGCGGCGACCGTCGAAGCCGTGAGGGTCAGGGTCAGAAACAAGCGCACGCGCATCCCGTCCTCCCTTTGGACAATCCCGGAATACTACTTCGGGGCTCGAATGGTTACTTCGGCGACGTCCGCTCCGCCCTGCGCGCGGCGCGACGCAGGGCGAGGACCGCCTTCTGGAAGTCCGCGGGCGGAGCGCTCTCCGCTCGCACGGGCGCACCCCCGAGGGGGTGATCGAAGGCCAGAAGGCGGGCGTGGAGCATCTGGCGCGGGACGGCCACCGGAGCGGAGGCGGCGCCTCCTCCATACACGGGGTCGCCGAGGATGGGCAGGCCAACATGGGCGAGGTGGACGCGGATCTGGTGCTGGCGGCCCGTCTCCAGCTCTACCTCCAAGAGGGCCGCCCCCGGAAAGCGCTCGGTCACCGCCCAACGGGTCAGGGCCGGCCGCGACGGTTCGCCCGCGCGAGCCACACGGCGCTTGCCCCCCTCGTAGGCGTGATGCAGGGGAAGGTCCACCACGCCCAGGTCGGCGGGGGGCCGGCCCGCAACGAGGGCGAGGTAGCGCCGCTCGATCCGGTGCGCGCGGAAGAGGACGCGCAGAGCCTCGCGGACGACGGGGGAGAGGGCGAAGGCCACGGCCCCGGAGGTGTCACGGTCGATCCGGTGGACGACGCCGACGTAGGGGCGCCGTGGGCGGAGATGGCGCACGTAGTCCCGGACCCGGGCGAAGACCGTATCCTCCCCCTCCGCCCCCGGGGCGGTGGGGACGGTGAGCAGCCCCGCCGGCTTGTCCACCACCAAGAGGGCCTCGTCCGCGTAGAGAAGGGGCAACGAGAGCCGCGCGCGCGGCAGGGCCCGTCGGTTCGGGTCCCAATGGATGGCCGCGGCCTCCTCCACGCGATGGCCCGCCGCGCGCACAATCTGGCCCGCGAGGGACACCTGCCCCTTTTCAATTGCCTCCCGGGCCCTGCGGCGCGAGAGCCCGGGGTACCGGAGGATGAGGGCGACGTCCAAGCGCATGCCTTTGGGCGGGTCGGGCGGGTAGCGCGCGACCGCGACCCTGAGCCTACCGCAGGGGGAGCCTCGGGAGGAGGGGCTAAGGGCCCGCCGCCTCCCGAGCCGCCGGTCTCGACCCTCCCCTACTCCAGGAAGCCGCGGGCGTCGTCCCAGGCCGCCGGGTCCTGGCCGAAGTACGAGCAAAGCATCGCATATAGCTCACGGTGACGGTCGCGCAGGGCGAGGGGCGTCTCGAAGAAGGCCTCCACGGCTACGGCCAGAAACTCGACGGGGTCGTGGGCACCGTAGGGGTCGAGCGCGGATTTGCCGCGCCGCAGCCGCTCCATCTCCTTCTCGCGGATCTGCAGCCAACGCCGGCTCCGGGCTTCGTCCAGCCCCCCCGGGATCCCGTCGAAGCGGGTTTGGTCGACGTCCAGAAGGTGCGCGAACTCGTGGATCCCCACGTGGTAGCCGTCGCTGGGGTCTTCGAAGCTCTCCTTGAGGGCGGGGACGGAGAGGATGACCGTTCCCCAGGGGTGGGTCTGGCCGGCCAAGTCGTCTTTCCCGAAGGTGTAGTCGCGATCGAAGTCCTGCGGATAGAGAAGGACCTCCGCGAGCTGGTCCCATTCGTAATCCGGCCAGCCCACGCTCAGGGTGACGGCGGAGGAGCCCACCAGCAGCCGCAGTTCCTCGGTGACGGCGACCTCGATTCCGGTGATGCGCTTCTCGGCCAGGAAGATCCGAAGGTCGTCTTCGAAGCGGGCCCGCCAGTCCTCGGGGAGCCGGCAATAGTGGTCGTACCGCGTCCGGAGGATCTCCCGCCAGGGCCCGGGGAAGGGCCGGTGGAGGAGGTCGCGGCGCCGCCGCTCCCGCCGCCGCCCCGCGTGGGCGAGGACGAGGGCCGCGGCCAGGCCCAGGACGCCGCCCGCCAGGGCGGCCGTGGTCCCCCCCGCCGCCGCACCCAGGCCGGCCGCGGCCAGCACCACGACCCCGCCCACCACGCGCACGAAGGTGCGCTCGGGGGGGCGGTCGATCCTCAAGCCCTTGCCGCGAGCAGCCGGGCCAGGACGTGAACGTCGATGTTGCCTCCGGTCACGACCACGGCCAGGGGGCGGGAGTCGAGGCCCCGCACCCGCCCCGCGCGCACCGCCGCCACCCCGACCACGCCCCCGCCCTCGCCCACCACCTGGTCCTCTGCGAGGAGGGCCACGATCGCGTCCTCGATCTCTGCCTCGGAGACGGTGACCACATCGTCGAGGAGATGGCGGTGGACGAAGACAATCTCCCCGATTCCCCCCGCGAGGGCGTCCGCCAGCGTGGGTGCGGCCGGATAGGTGAGAAGGGCTTGTCCACGCCGGAGGGACTCGCGCAAGGCGGGGGAGGCCTCGGGCTGTACGGCCACGATACGGATGCCCGGCCGCGAGGCCTTCACCGCGACCGCGATCCCGGCCACGAGGCCGCCCCCACCCACGGGCACGACGATCGTGCCCACTTCGGGCAGCTCCTCAAGAATCTCCAGGCCCAAGGTGCCCTGACCGGCGGCCGTTCGGGAATCGTCGAAGGCGTGGACGTAGGTGGCCCCCGTGCGCTCCTGGTGGGCGAGGGCGGCGGCGGCCGCGTCGTCGTAGGTCCGCCCCACCTCGTGAAGGACCACCGGGAAGCGCCGAAGTTTCTCCAGCTTGGCCCGGGGGGCGGTCTCCGGCACGAAGAGGGCGGCCGGCACCCCGCCCAGGGCCTGAGCGGCGAAGGCCACCCCCAGAGCGTGGTTGCCCGCGGAGGCCGCCACCACCCCCCGCGCCCGCTCCTCTCGGCTCAGGGAGGCCAGCACGTTCGTGGCCCCGCGCACTTTGAACGAGCCGGTGGGCTGCCAGCACTCCAGCTTCAGCCACACGGGCGTCGCGGGGGCGCAGAGCGCGCGGCGGAGGGGCGTGGGCTTGAGATGCGGACGCAGCACGTCGCGCGCCCGCAGCACATCCTCGAGGGTCAGCATCAGGACGGGGGAGGGCGCACGGGGCCGCCCGCCACCAGGTCGAGCCGCGGCTCCCCGCAATGGGCCGCGATCTCGCTCGCCGCGCGGTCGCGCAGGTCTACCACCGCCCCCCACCCTTCTCCTTCGGGGCGTAGGGGCGTCCCCACCCAAAGGTGGATGGGTCCGGGCCGGGGGAGCCACGAGCTGCCGCGCATGACGCGGCGGGTCCCGCGCAGGGCCATGGGCAGCACGGGCACCCCGCCCTCCACCGCCGCCTTGAAGGCACCCAGGCGGAACGGGCGCAACCCGGTGGCGGCCGCGAACGTTCCCTCCGGGAAGAACAGCACGGACTCGCCCGCGGCCAGCGCGCCCGCCACCTGGCCCGCGTCGGCCAGGCTCTGCTGGACGTCCCAGCGGTCCACCGTGGGGTGTCGGGCCTTCCTCACGTACGTCCCCACCACGGGATAGGAGAGCACCTCCCGCTTGGCCACGAAGACAAAGTCTAAGGGGAGCAGGGCCATGAGCGCGGGCACATCGCTGTAGGAGGCATGGTTCACGGCCAGGATGAAGGGGCCCTCCTGGCGGAGGGCCTCGAAGCCCTCGGTGGAGAGGCGACAGCCGGCCAGGCGAAGGCAGGCGCGGACGGTGAAGCGCCCGAGGGCGAAGGCCAGGCGTCGGCTGGGCAAAAGGGCCACGAGGAGCCACAGGGGCAGGATGACGAGTGGGAAGGTCACGGCCAGCCAGGCGAGATAGAGGCCCCGCCCGGCCCGGCGGAGCCAGGGCCTGACCTCGCCAACGATCGCTCCCAAAAGCAGCCGGGCGCGGGTGCCGAGGGGCGTGCGCCCGGGCCGCCCCAGCCCGCCGCCCAGGTACATCTCTCGGGTGGCCGCCCGGCGAATCTTTCCGCTCGAGGTCTTGGGCACCGCCCCCGGGGGAACCAGCGCCACCACGTCCGGGGGCACGTCCACCGCGGCCGCCACCGCCTCGGTCACGGCCGCCATCAGGCGGTCTCGCGCCCCGGGGTCGGTGGCCCGGGTCTCGGCCACAATGACCAGGCTCTCCGTTCCCAGCAAGGGGTTGTTCACACCCAGGGCCACCACGCAACCCTTGCGGATGCCTTCTACGTTCGAGGCCGCTTCTTCGATCTCTTGGGGGACGAGGTTACGGCCGGCCTTGATGATCAGGTCCTTCCTACGCCCGGCAATGTAGACCTCGCCTTGCGCGCGATAGGCGAGGTCACCGCTGTCCAGCCAGCCCCCGGGGAGGGAGGCCGCCGCCGTGGCTTCGGGCTTCCGGAAGTAGCCGACCATCTGAGAAGGGCCCCGGAAAATCAGCCGGCCCACGGTGCGGTCCGGCACGTCCTCTCCGGCCTCGTTCACGATCCGCACCTGGTGTTGGGGGAGGGGTCGTCCCACGGACACGAAGCGCGGCTCCTGGGCATCCTTCTTGTTCGTGGCCTCCGCCCGTCCCTCGCGCTCGAAAGCCGTGCGGGAAACTCGGTCCACCTTGGGCTCCCGCCCCACGGGCGGGAAGCAAAGAGCCACGGAGCTCTCGGCCAGGCCGTAAACCGGCAGCAGGGCCTCGCGCCGGAAGCCGTAGGGGGCGAACCGCCGCGCGAAGCGCTCGAGGGTATCGGGATTCACGGGCTCGGAGCCGTTCAGGGCACAGCGCCAGGAGGAGAGGTCCAGACCTTCGAGGGCCGCGTCCGGGATCCGCCGGGCGCAGAGCTCAAAGGCGAAGTTGGGAGCGGGGGACAGGGTGGCTCGACGTTGGTGGATCGTCCAGAGCCAGCGCTCGGGTCGGGAGAGGAAGGAGAGCGGGGACTGGATCGCAATGGGGAGGCCTTGGTGCAGGCAGAAGAGCCAGGAGCCGATGAGCCCCATGTCGTGGTAGAGGGGCAGCCAGCTCGCACCCACGTCGGTGGGGCGGACTTCCACGCCCGCCGCGATGGCCCGGATGTTGGCGAGGAGGTTGTCGTGGGTGAGGAGCACGCCCTTCGGACTCCCCGTGCTGCCGGAAGTGTACTGAATGAGGGCGGAGTCGGAGCCCGCACCGTGCGGTGCCGGCCAATCCGCGCCCACCTGGCGGAGCTCCTCCGCGGTGGTGACGTGGGAGAGCGCGGAGCCTCCGGCCCGGAGAAGGCCCGCAATGGGCATGGCCCGCGGGATCGTGATCAACAAGCGGACGCCGGCGTCGGCCAGGATGGCGGACTGCCGTTGCGCGTACTCCGGGAGCCGGTCCAGTCGGAGGGGGGGGTAGATGGGAACGGGGATGGCGCCCGCGATGAGGATCCCCTGGAAGGAGCGGAGGAAATCGACGCTGGTGGGGAGCATAAGGGCCACGGTGTCGCCCTTTCTCACCCCCCGCTCTCCAAGGCCGCCCGCG